>CAYQCM010000032.1:0-11958 GCA_964416045.1 uncultured Eubacteriales bacterium
ATATTATTATATATTTATCATCTTAATTTTACCATAAAATAAATAATTGTCAACTATTATTTAATTAAATTTTTAACTTCGTCAGCGAAATCATCTTCACGTTTTTCAATTCCTTCGCCTTTTTCAAATCTTACAAAATCAGTTATTTCAAGTTTACATCCTAATTTATCCGACACTGATTTAATATGATCTTTTACGGTTATACTATTTTCCTTGACAAAAGGTTGCTCAAGAAGGCAAATTTCTTTATAGAATTTACCCATTCTTCCTTCTACTATTTTTTCGGCAATATTTTCAGGTTTTCCATCATTGACGATCTGCTCTTTAAGAATTTTCCTTTCATGTGCTACTATGTCTTCAGGTACGCTCTCTCTATTTAAATATTGTGGATTTACAGCTGCTATTTGCATAGCTACGTCTTTCCCAAGTGACTTAAAGTCATCAAGTGAGGAAATATCAGAGTCTGAATCGAATTTTACCATTACTCCTATTTTTCCACCTGCATGAATGTATGTTGCGATGTTGCCTTGCATCCTTTTAAAACGTCTTATTTTGATGTTTTCACCTATAGTAAGTATTTTTTCCTGTAAGGCAGCTTCAACGGTTTTATCCTGCGAAATAATATTCATCTTTAAAAGATCTTCCATATCTTTTGGGTCTTTATCTATTATAGTTTGGGCACATTCTTTTACGAATGTTTGAAAATCTGTATTTTTAGCTACGAAATCGGTTTCAGCGTTAACCTCTATTGCTGCTCCTACATTGTTTTGGTCGTTAGTATATGCTACCGCTAAGCCTTCAGCAGCTATTCTTCCTGCTTTTTTTGTGGCGGCGGCGAGTCCTTTTTCACGTAGAAAATCGATAGCTGCCCCCATATCTCCGTTTGACTCTGTTAGTGCTTTTTTGCAGTCCATCATGCCGCATCCTGTTTTTTCTCTTAAATCTTTTACATCTTTTGCTGTAAATGCCATTTATAAAAACCTCCAATAAAATTTGACTTTTAAAAGTTAATTAAATCAATAACGGTAATAAATTTATATGAAAACACCTATAATATTCTCCCACCAACGGTGGGAGATTAAACACACTAAAACTACCCTTTAAAATTTATAATTAAAATTCTTTTTAATATATTGATTATTTTGCAGACACTTCTGCTACTTTTTCTTCCGGAGCTTTTATTTCTTCTTTTTTCTCGGGATCTGCTGTTTTTACTTCTTCAGCGCTTTGATTAGCTGGAAGTGAACCTTCTCTGCCTTCTACTATGGCATTTGCCATAGCAGAGCATATTAATTTTACGGCTCTTATTGCATCGTCATTTCCTGGAATTACATAATCAACTACGTCTGGATCACAGTTTGTATCCACGATTGCAACTACCGGTATACCGAGTTTTCTTGCTTCTGCAACTGCTATACGTTCTTTTCTCGGATCAATTATAAATAACGCTCCTGGAAGATCTTTCATATCTTTAATTCCGCCTAAGAATTTTTCGAGTTTTTCTATCTCGGCGTTTAATTTTAATACTTCTTTTTTAGGAAGTAGCTCAAAAGTACCGTCTTCTTGCATATCTTTTAATTGTTTTAATCTGTTTATTCTTCCTTTAATGGTTGAAAAATTTGTAAGCATTCCTCCAAGCCAACGTACATTTACGAAATATGAATTTGAATTTTCAGCGGCTTCCCTTACTGACGATTGAGCTTGTTTTTTTGTACCTACAAATAAAATGGATTTACCAGATTCTGATGTTTCTCTTATAAAATTATAAGCTTCTTCTAATTTTTTTGATGTTTTTTGTAAGTCTATGATATATATACCGTTTCTTTGGGTAAATATATATTTTGCCATCTTTGGATTCCAACGTCTGGTTTGATGACCGAAATGTACTCCTGCTTCGAGTAAGCTTTTCATTGATACTATTGACATATTATTAATTTCCTCCCTGGTTTTTTACCTCCGCTGTAACTTAGTATTTTTCAATTAACTTCTGCTTAAAGAAGAACCAAATTGAATTAATTACAACGTGTGTATTTTAATTACAATTTTTAATAATACCATAATTTATATAAATTTTCAAGAAATTTTATATTTGTGAATATTATACAAAAATATAAAACACACTTGATTTTTTTTTTTATTGTGTGGTATGATTTTGTTGAAATACACAAAAATTAGGGGGAATTAAAATGAATGAAAAAATTTTAGAGAAATTGAATGACAAAGAATTTGCCAAAAAGATTATTGGAATTGAATCGGAAGAAAATGTTATAAAGGCGTTTAAAGAGGAAAACATTGAAGTTTCTGAAAAAGAAGTTAAAGAACTTGGGGATATTATTTATGATATAGTTTCAAAATTATCAACGCTGCCTGAAGATCAGTTGGACGAAGTATCCGGTGGTGGTTCGATGGATGTTGCAAGGAAAGTTGTTGAAAGCGCAGTTTCAACGTATATGTTGCCGGGTTCATTGGTCGGTGGTGGTGTCTTCGATGGCCTGCCGTGCGAGGGGGGGTACGTTTTCCGATGCGGGTTTAGGTAATTTGGCTGCTCTTGGGGTTGTGGCTCTTCAAACCTATGGACTATATAAAGGCGGAAAATGGGTTCTAAATAAAGGAAAGCAATGGTGGCAAAAAAGAAAAGAAAACAATGTACAGATTAATTAGATATTGGCGTACTCATTTGAGTACGTTTATTATTTTGCCACTATATTAACAAGTTTATTTGGAACAAAAATTTCTTTAATTATTGATTTGCCATTTAAAAGCTTTATAATATTTGGATTCTTATGGACTAGATTTAGAATATCATCTTTATTTGAATCAGATGGGATTTTTATCTTTTCTTTTATTTTACCGTTTATTTGCACGACCATCTCTATTTCTTTTTGCTTACATTTTTCTTCATCGTATTTTGGCCATTTTTGATTTGATGATATCGGCAAATTAAGATTTTGAAGTATTTCATCGGAAATGTGGGGGGCAAATGGACTCAAAAGTATTAAAAATATATTTAATTCTTCTTTAGTGATGCTTCCCTTGCTGTAAATTTCATTTATAAGCGTCATTAAAGCCGCAATGGCCGTATTAAATTTAAGATTTTCTATATCGTGAGATACTTTCTTAATTGCCATGTTGATAGGTGCATCTAGATCATTTCTAGTTTTTTGACTTTCATCTAAAATATACTGAAGGCCCCATACTCTTTCTAAGAATCTTCTAGATCCCTTTATGCTTTCCTGACTCCAGGGAGCGGCCTTTTCAAAGTCACCTATAAACATTTCATAAATACGTATCGTATCGGCGCCGTAGGTATCAACGATATCGTCGGGGTTTACAACGTTTCCGCGTGATTTACTCATTTTTTCGCCGTTTTCCCCGAGTATCATACCGTGGCTCGTACGTTTAGAATATGGTTCAGGGTTTGGTACAACGCCTATATCGTATAAAAATTTATACCAAAATCTACTGTAAAGTAAATGTAGAGTCGTATGTTCCATACCCCCATTGTACCAGTCTATAGGTATCCAATAGTCGATTAATTTTTTGTCTGCAATAGCTTTTTCGTTGTCAGGGTCTATATATCTTAAAAAATACCATGAAGATCCTGCCCATTGAGGCATTGTATCTGTTTCACGTTTCGCTTTACCTCCACATTTTGGACAAGATGTATTTATAAAATTGGTTGCTTTAATAAGCGGTGATTCACCGTTATCTGCTGGTTCATAGGAATCTATTTCAGGGAGTTTTAAAGGAAGATCCTCTTCTTTTATGGGTACGTACCCACATTGATCGCAATGTACGACAGGTATTGGTTCACCCCAGTATCTTTGGCGAGAAAATACCCAGTCTCTTAGTTTATAGTTTACTTTTTTGTGTCCTTTGTGATTTTTTTCAAGCCAATTTATCATTTCCTTTTTGGCATTCTCGCAGGTTTTATCGTTTAAAAAATCAGAGTTTATTAATGTGCCGTCTGTTACGATCTCTTTATCACTCTTGCCTTTAATTACGTCTATAATAGGCAGATTATACTTTTTGGCAAATTCATTGTCTCTTTGATCATGTGCGGGAACTGCCATTATTGCTCCGCTGCCGTAGCTCATAAGAACGTAGTCTGAAATAAAAATGGGAATTTTCTTTTTATTTACGGGATTGACGGCTGAAATACCTTTTATTTGAACTCCTGTTTTGTTTTTTGCTATTTGGGAGCGTTCAAAATCAGACTTTTTATTTGCATATTCTTGATACTTTTTTATTTCATCTATATTTTCTATTAAATCCTTATATTTTTCTATAAAAGGATGTTCAGGGGATATTACCATGTATGTACAGCCGAAGATGGTGTCGGGACGGGTTGTATATACGGTTAGAATGTCTTTTGCGGTGGTATCAAAGTCGATCTGCGCCCCTTCTGACCTTCCAATCCAATGTTTTTGCTGAGCCTTTACTCTTTCTGGATAATCAACTAAATCAAGGTCGTCTATTAGCCTTTGTGCATACTTAGTAATTTTAAGCATCCACTGGGATTTTACTTTATGGATAACTTCCGAATCACATCTTTCACATTTCCCGTTTACTACTTCTTCATTTGCAAGTACGCATTTACATGACGTACACCAATTTACACTTGATTTACTTTTATATGCCAAACCTTTTTCAAAAAGTTTTAAGAATATCCACTGGGTCCATTTATAGTATTTAGGGTCAGTAGTATTTATTTCTCTTGACCAATCAAAAGAAAGACCAAGAGATTTAAGTTGTTTTTTAAACCTTGCTATATTTTTTTCAGTAACGATTCTAGGGTGCACATTATTTTTAATGGCAAAATTTTCCGTTGGCAGACCAAATGCGTCCCAGCCTATTGGGTACAAAACATTATATCCCTGAAGTCTTCTTTTTCGAGCGACTATATCAAGAGCCGTATAACTTCTAGGATGACCGACGTGGAGTCCTTGACCAGACGGATATGGAAATTCTATAAGAGCATAAAATTTTTCTTTGCTTAAGTTTTGATTATCCGTTTTAAATATATTGTTTTCTTCCCAATATTTTTGCCATTTCGGTTCTATCTTTTTAGGATTATATTCTTGTTTTTTAATCATATAAGGTCTCCTTTTTATATATGGTCTGAACTTATTTACCCATATTTCCCCAGAGGTTTTCTATATTATAAAATTTACGCATCTCCTGCGAAAATATATGCACTATTGTGCTACCATAATCTAGAAGTATCCATGAAGCCGTTTGTGTTCCTTCTTGGCTCCTTGGCAAAATGTTTTCCTTTTTAAGCTGATATACTACTTCCTGAGCAAGGGCTTGTATGTGAGTATTACTTGTTCCACTTGCTATTATAAAGTTATCTGCGAGAGTAGTTTTTTCGTTTATGTCCATTATCTTTACGTCTATAGCTTTTTTATCTTCCAGTATACTGTAGATTTTGTCTACCAAGTGATTGTTTTCGTTCATTATTGAATTTTTCCCTTCTTTTAACCACTATATCATTATATGCAAGGATCGTATTTGGATGTATCGGCATTCTTATTTCGACTAGGTTATTGATTGAAAAAATAAGTCCGGCAAGAACTCCTAAATCAAGGTCTTCCCACGCGCGTTTACGTATCTTTTCTACTCCTCTATAATCACGTTCTGCAGATATAAAGTCCGCAACAAATACTACTTTCTCCAAAAGCGACATTCCTTCTCTTCCGGTTGTATGATATCTTACGGCGTTTATTATGTCTCTGTCGCGTATTCTTAGGACTTTCTCAGCATAAGTACTTCCTGTGATTGAATGCAGCATACCTTTTGAAATTGTATCGTGCTTTGTGATTGGAATCTTGAATTTTCTTATTATATTCATATGATATTCTGGAGAACTTTCTTTAGTTATATCGTGAAGTATTCCGGCTATCATTGCTTTATCTTTATTAGCGCCGTATTTCTCCGCTAGTTCTCCTGCCATGTGGCACACATTTACGCTATGGTTAAACCGACGCTGACTCATACGTGATTTTACAATATTTTCATACATAATCATAGATTTATACCTCCTATCTAAATCTTGATTTTATTTTTTTCGGGATTGTTTTTATATAATACAAATTTTTTCCCTATTACTTGTACTACTTGCGAAAGTGTTTCTGATGCTATTTCATCCGCTGATTCTTGTACGCTCTTTGGGGATGAAGGTAAAACTTGTCCTTTTATTATTTCACGCGCCGTCAGGGCGTCTTTCACTTGCCTTATAAGGTCTTCGTTTATACCGTTTTTCCCTACTGTTACTATAGTATCTATTTGATTTGCGATTGACTTTAGATTTGCTATTTGTTTACTATTTAGCATTAGTTTTCTCCTAGATTTATATATGATTTTAATTTGATTTTTAAGTGACGCTTTTAATTTTATTATTTTTTAAATTTTATTTATGCATATGACTGTAATCTTTGATGTATTCTGTGACAATTTTAGTATATTTGGGGTTACATAATAATCTAAACCAACTTTTTCGATAATTCATACAGTAACGTACCAAACTTGCAAAACTATTAACTTTATTATCTATACAATAAGATATAATCTTTTCCAATGTGGGAATTTTTTTAATTTGTAAATTTTTAGACAACCGCAGATTCTTTGTTTATTTGTAAGCATTAAATTTCTTCCAAATTTATATACGATTTTAATTTTTCGTATAGGATATTTAGAGCTTTAGCTCTGTGGCTTATCTTATTTTTTACTTCTGTCGGTACTTGGGCAAAAGTATTTTTGCCATCAAAGATAAATATGCTGTCGTATCCAAAACCTTGTGTTCCTTTTTGGCTTGTTGCAATTTTTCCATTTACATTTGCCTCTGTGAATAACTCTTTACCATTTGGAAGTATACAGCATATGTAGCATACATATCTAGCTGTCCTTTTTGGTGCGGGAACGTTTTGAAGTTCAAAGAGTAATTTTTCTGTGTTTTGTAAGTCTGTGGCGTTTTCTCCTGCAAATCTTGCCGAATATATACCTGGTTTACCTTCTAGTGCATCTACTTCGAGCCCTGAATCATCTGCAATTGTAGGTAAGTGTGTTAAGTTATAGGCGGCTATCGCCTTTATTTTAGCATTTTCCTTAAATGTTTTTCCTGTTTCTTCGGGATCTTGCATTTCAAACCCCAGATCTTTTGGAGTATAGACTTCTATTTTTAAAGGGTTTAAAATTTTACGTATCTCGTTTAGTTTTCCTTTATTGTGCGATGATAGTACAAATTTCATATTTCTGCTCCTTAATTATCAAACAGAGCGTCTGCAAAGTTCTGAGCGTTAAAAGGTTCTAAATCATCCATTCCTTCTCCAAGACCTACGTATTTTATCGGAATATTTAAGGTATCTTTTATTGCTAAGATTATTCCGCCTTTTGCGCTGCCGTCGAGTTTTGTAATTACTATGCCTGTAATATCCAGGATCTTTTTGAATTCCGTAGCTTGATTTAATGCATTTTGACCTGTAGTAGCATCAAGTGCCAAAAGAATTTCTTGAGATGCATTTGGAAGCTCTTTTTTTATTATTCGTCCTATTTTCTCAAGTTCTGCCATAAGATTACTTTTATTGTGAAGTCTTCCGGCGGTGTCGCAGATTATTATATCTGTGCTTCTTGCTTTAGCTGCGCCGATAGCGTCGAATACTACCGATGCAGGATCGGATCCTTCTTGTTTTTTTATAATCTCTGAGTTTGCTCTTTTAGCCCATACTTCCAGTTGATCTATGGCAGCTGCTCTGAAAGTATCTGCTGCTGCTATCAGAGTTTTTTTATTTTGCAGGTTCATTTTATACGCCAATTTGCCTATAGTAGTAGTTTTGCCAACACCGTTTACGCCTACTACGAGAACTATAGAAGGTTTTGAATTTATATTTAATGTATTATCGCAGTCTAGTATTTGAAAAATTATTTGTTTTAATGCGTTTTTTACTTCATCAGGCGTCTTAAGACCTTGATTTTTGATCTCTTTTCTAAGACCAGTACATATCTTTTCAGAGGTCTTGATTCCGATATCAGCCATTATGAGCATTTCTTCAAGTTCTTCTAGAAGGTCTTCATCGATTTTCGTAAACTGGTTTATAACTAAGTTTATTTTTGATGAAATATTTTCTTTGGTCTTTTTAAGACCCTCTTTCATCTTTCCGAATATATTCACATATAACACAACCCTATTTAAAACTGTGTAAAAAATTGACATAATAAATTATAGACAAATCAAGTTCATTATATCAAAATACTTACCTAATTACAACTGTGATAACAGGCGTATTAGTATTTAAATTAAAGATAGTAAAGAAAACCAGACTTTTTAGATAAATAAGACAGATTTCTTTTGTATAAAAATAAAATGTTTATGGCGCTAAATACCATAAACATTAGGATTTTTTAATTAAAAAATAGTAGTTAATTTTTTTACTATAATAAATTTTAATCTATTATTCATTTTATGCTTCTATTTCATGATTGTCCGAGGTATCACAATCTATCCCGCTTTCACTTAAAAATGTACTTAAAAAACAATATACGTCGTCGATTAAGGCAATGGCGCGCCAGTTGCAATGTCCTCCATGTGAAGATAGAAGGGTTAATGCAGTATTTATAGCTTCATGCCAAACAGAATTATCTTTATTTATATGCATAGCTTCAATACATTGCGCAAAAATAATCTTTTTATCTTGTGGCAGAACATTATAGTGGCCACTTTCGGCTTTAAAAAAATATTCATATGCACTTTGTGCCCACCCGGATAGACTATCATCAGTATGTATTCCATGGGAATAATTAAATTGATTACATAGTTCATAGAGTTTTCTTCCTATGTTATCAACATTATTAATGTCTACATCTATTTTTGTAATATAATCTCCAGTTGCAAAACAAGTTGATAAATTGTTAAACATAAAGCTAGAAGTTAAAACACCGCATAATGCAAAAGATAAGATTCTTTTAAAGTTCATTTATAAATTTCCTCCTTAAATTTACTATAATATAATAATAACAAATTTAAAATCACATATCAACAATATTTATAATTTTTTAAATACTTTCTAAAGAGTAATATTAATATCCCATCATTTTAAGAGTTTCTTTAGCCGCGTTTTGCTCCGCTTCTTTTTTGCTTTTTCCCATACCTTTTCCTATAGGATTGTTGTTTATCCTTACCTCAACGCTAAATACTTTATTATGATCTGGCCCTGACTCATCTATTAAGATATATTCGATTACTTCCTCGGGGTTTTTCTGACAAATTTCTTGAAGATCCGTTTTATAATCTCTTATTTTATGTATATCTAAGTTTATAAGCTCAGGTTTTATAAACTTAAGTACAAATTTTTGAGCTTCGCAGATACCTCCGTCAAGATAAATGGCAGCCACGATGGATTCAAAGACGTCGGCTAGGATCGACATCCTATTTTCTCCGCCGGATCTTCTTTCACCTTTACTTAATTTCAAATATTTCCCTATATTTATACTTTGAGAAAATTTAAAAAGAGTTTTTTCGCATACAAGCGACGCTCTGAGCTTTGTAAGATCGCCTTCTGGAAAACTCGGGCAGTGAATAAATATATATTCTGAAGTAATTAATCCTAAGATGGAGTCTCCTAAAAATTCCAGTCTTTCATAGCTTTTATATCTTCCATTTGATTCGTTTGAGTAGGAAGAATGTGTTAAAGCTGTGCTTAAATATTTTTTATTTTTAAATGTATAGCCAAGTAGGGATTCTAATTCTTCTATCATAAATTTTGTCTCCTTTTGCATTACTCTTTGGTAGAATCTATTGACTGTGATATTATTTTTATAACATTGTTTTGTATGTAATCTTTCGTAAGTCTTATGGCGTTTTTTATTGTTTTGGCTTTTGAACTTCCGTGAGCTTTAAATACAGGTTTTGATATACCTATTATAGCTGCACCTCCGTATTCATTGTAGTCCATATCTTTTTTCATATTTTTAAGTTCAGGCAGAATAAGCGAGGCTGCAAGTTTTGTTTTTATGTTTTTTGAAAGTACTTCTTTAAATTTCCCCATTAGGGCACTGGCCATTCCCTCATACATTTTAAGGATTATATTACCTGTAAATCCGTCGCATACTACCACGTCGGCAGCATCTTTTGGTATGTCTCTTGACTCTATGTTCCCTATAAAATTAAGATTACTTTTAGACAATAACTCAAAAGTTTCTTTTCTTAAAGTATCACCCTTGTGCTCTTCCGTACCTACGTTTACAAGTCCAACTCTTGGCCTTTTTATTCCCACTACTTTTTCCATATAAATAGACCCCATTATACCAAACTGCTCAAGCATTTCAGGTCTGCATTCTGAATTTGCCCCTGAGTCTATTAGCATAAAAAGTCCTGTTTGTTTCGGTATTACCGGAGCAAAAGCACACCTTTTAATACCTTTAATTCGTTTTACTATTAGCGTTGTTCCGACGGTTAGTGCTCCGCTATTACCGGCTGAGATGAATCCATCAGCTTCATCTTCTTTAAGCATTTTAAGTCCTACAGCCATAGAGCTTTCCTTTTTTGACCTTGTAATTTCCGTTGGAGGGTCCTCCATGCCTATTATATCTGGAGTATGTTTTATTTTTATTCCTTCTAAGCTGATATTATTTTCTTTGCAGACTTTTTCTATTATCTTTTCGTCTCCTACTAAAATAATATTAATTTTATATTCTGCGTAGGCCATTTTTGCCCCTTTTATGATTTCAAGGGGGGCATTGTCACCGCCAAATGCGTCTATAGCTATTTTCAATTTATTTCATCCTTTCTGTTTTTTATAATTTCAAGCGATCTTTTTGCAAAACTTTCATGCCTGAGCTTTTTATTTTTTATTTCAGGGGCAAATAGGGGAAGTAATCCGAAATTGGCTCCCATTGGCTGGAAATTTACTGTTGTTTCGTCACTTATGTAATGCGAAAGAGAACCTAAAATAGTTTCTTTTGGAAAAATAAAGGTTTTTTTGTTTTTAAAAATTTTTGCTGCGTTTATTCCGGCTGTAAGACCCGAAGATACTGATTCTATGTATCCTTCCGTGCCTGTTATTTGTCCGGCGAAAAGGAGTCTTTTATTACTTTTTAATTGATACGAAGGCAGGAGCAATTTTGGAGAATTTATAAAAGTATTTCTGTGCATTACGCCGTATCTTACGATCTCTAAGTTCTTAAGTGCAGGTACAGTACTAAATACTCTTTTTTGCTCTTGAAATTTTAGATTTGTCTGGAAACCCACCATATTATAAAGCGTACCGTCTTTGTTTTCACGTCTTAACTGCAAAACCGCATAAGGATATTTATCTGTTTTGGGATCTTTAAGTCCTACGGGTTTCATGGGACCGTATCTTAAAGTGTCTATTCCCCTGGAGGCCATCACTTCAATCGGCATACATCCTTCATAGATTTTTGGATTTAAAACGTCAAAATCATGAATAGGTGCCCTTTGAGCGTTTATGAGTTCATTATAAAAACTTTTATAAGTTTCCTCATTGAGCGGACAGTTTAAATAAGAAGATGCATCTCCTTTATTATATCTTGAAGCAAAAAATGCCATGTTCATATCTATACTTTCAGATGTAACTATCGGAGCCGCTGCGTCAAAGAAACTTAAAAGACCACCACATAAATTTGATATTTTATCTGCAAGAGGATCTGAAGTAAGAGGACCTGTTGCGATTATGTTTATATCTTCACAGTTTATGTCTTTGATTTCTTCAGATTTAAAGGTAATTAGAGGGTGATTTAAAATTTCTTTTGTGACTAAATCCGAAAATTTTTCTCTGTCTACGGCCAAAGCTCCTCCGGCGGGTACTTCGGATTTATCCGCGCATTTAAGTATTAGTGAATCAAGATTTCTTAGTTCTTCTTTTAAAAGACCTGACGCACTGTCAAGCTTTTTTGCTTTAAAAGAGTTCGAACATACGAGTTCACAAAGACTGCCACTTTTAT
>CAYQCM010000033.1:0-5488 GCA_964416045.1 uncultured Eubacteriales bacterium
ATCAGTTAAAGCAAGATAAGGAATGTGATCAATTAAGTTTATTTGATCCAAGAGATCCTTTTAAGGGTAGCAAGTAACAAATGCATGGCTGTCAGAGACCAATAAAAAAACACTTGTGGCTTGCCAGTAGTATTAGGGCTATGCCCGAAACGGAAATACCACCCGCTATTCGGGTAGATGTTTATTTATTATCGATTTCGAACATATGTGAAATAAGATCTAATACTTTACTGCTGTACCCCCATTCATTATCATACCATGAAACAAGTTTTACAAAATTTTCATTAAGCATTATTCCTGCTCTAGAGTCAAATATTGAAGTTCTTGGATCGGAATAGAAGTCTGACGATACTACTAATTCATCAGTATATCCTATAATACCTTTCATGTTTCCCTCGGAAGCAGATTTTATAGCACTGCATATTTCATCGTATGATGTAGATTTTTTTAACCTGCATGTCAAATCTACAACTGAAACATTTAAAGTCGGTACTCTAAAACAAGTTCCGGTAAGCTTTCCTTTAAGTTCCGGAATAACTAATGCACAAGCTTTAGCAGCACCTGTAGATGAAGGAATAATATTTCCTGATGCAGCTCTTCCGCCACGCCAGTCTTTAAGGGATGGTGCATCTACCGTTTTTTGAGTGTTAGTTATAGAATGAACAGTTGTCATAAGACCTTCTATAATTTCAAAATTGTCGTTTACTACTTTCGCAAGAGGGGCAAGGCAGTTTGTGGTACAAGACGCATTGGATACTATATTCATACCTTTTTCATATTTATCTAAGTTTACACCGCATACGAATGTTGGTGTTTCAGTGTCTTTTGCAGGGGCAGATATTATGACTTTTTTAGCACCAGCCTGAATGTGCTGACTGGATTTTTCTGTTGTACAAAACACACCAGTAGATTCTACTATATATTCAGCACCAATATTTCCCCAGGGTATATTTTTGGGCTCTTTTTCAGCAAAAACATTTGTAGATTTTCCATCTACTATTAATTTGTTATCTTTCGCTTCAATTGTACCATCAAATTTTCCATGTATAGTATCATATTTGAGCATGTATGCCATGTATTCTGCGTTGACGAAAGGATCATTAATACCTATTACTTCAAAATTACTATTTTTAATAGCTATTCTAAATACGAGTCTTCCAATTCTTCCAAAACCATTAATACCAATTTTTATTGCCATAGTTAAACACTTCCTAAACACTTAAAATTAATATTATTATCTTTAAATATTATAGTCTAAAACTTACTTTATTATGCATTTAAACATTATCTCTAAGATTTTGTTTTTGGGTTTCTAGCAGTACAACTAGGATATATGCTGCGCAGGACATTTCAGTTATATTAATAGTTAAATTAAGGTTTGATATATTATTAAAATATAATCCGGATATTATTTCAGGCAAATTATGAATTAATGATGCAAGTATGGCAGGAAGTCCGAATATAAAAAGACGTTTAGGAATATTTTTATCCGTAGAAGATATAAAAATTTGAGTTTGATATACGAAGAATAGAAGCAATAAAGATTTTAAAATAATATCATAGATGTTAGGGTTATTATTTGAAAGGGATAAAAACATTATCATTTTTACGCAAAACCAGATAACGGGACCAAAGACTAAAAAACTCGCTTTCTTAAACATATTTTTTTTAAAAATATTCGTAAGAAATATAAATGCAAAAGAAATACTAGATAGAAATGAAAGTAGCGACATAATTAACGGTTGAAGTTCAAAATCGTAAGCAGAATTATCTTTGAAATAGTATACTCCGCAGAGCATAAAACATATAAAAAGTAACCCACTTAATATACTAATTCCTATATTACTTTTTGTATTTATTATCTCAGAAAAATTTTTACATAGTACTATACTTACTATAAGTAAAGCCATAAGAACTAAAATTATGGCTATAAATACAGGGTGTAAATACCAGTTATTTTGCATAAGAGAAGAATAAATTTTTATTGGTACTATGGTAAATAAAGAAATTAAAAACAGGGTCCAAACAGTTTTAATATTCATAATATTTCCTCCTAAAAAGATTTAATGCTAAGAATAACATACATTTTATAAACATATCTATGTAAAAAACAATAATATATTGTAATTTGTCAGTTTACATTAATAATATTTCAAAGTCAATAATCAAGATACACACAAAATTACGGAGGAAGTGAATAATATGACGAAAAATCCTAAAAGATTTATCTGTTTTTTACTAATAATTTTGTTAAGTATGATATTAATTCCATTATTGTCTGTTAGAGGAGATGATGGGAAAGTAGCATCTGGTGTGTTAGAAGATAGGCATAGGATTAATGAAGGATTTTTTTGTATAATGGACGAGTCTACAGGGAACATTTTGAGAGTAGCGGACAAAGAATTTATGTATGGTGCGTTGGTAACGGAAATGCCGCCTCTTTTTGAAAGAGAGGCGTTAAAAGCTCAGACTGTTGCTACGTATACCTATTTTAGTAGAAGCCGAGAAAAATTTCGAAAAAACAATAATAATCCAAATGACCCTGAATTTAATGTAAATACGGAAAAATGGCTTTATTATGTTCCTCAGGAAAAGATGAGAGAGAAATGGGGAAAAAATTTTGATTTATATTATGGTAAGGTAAAAGAAATAGTAGATGAGGTTTTTGGTGAAGTCCTTTTGGATAATGGGGAACTTATTTTAGCAGCATATCATGCTATATCGTCCGGAGAGACGGAAAAATGTGCAGATGTTTTTGGTGGAGACTTAAAATATTTAACCAATGTTTCAAGTCCGGGGGATAAGCTTGTACCAAATTATAAAACAACAGTTGAGGTTTCAAAACAAGATTTCATAAATATGATTTCAGATAAATGTAAAGATTTTAATTTTAATAGCGATATTTTGGGGTGGGTTGGAGAAATAAAGAGAAGTGGTTCGGGTATGGTCAAAGAGATAAGTATATGTGGAAAGAAATTTAGAGGCCAAGATATTAGAACAATGTTTTCATTAAGATCATCAAATTTCGATATAAATTTTGATGACAATAAGTTTATATTTACAGTAAGAGGTTATGGTCATGGAGTTGGAATGAGTCAATATGGAGCACAATATATGGCTAGAGAGGGAAAAGACTATCTTGAAATACTTTCTCATTATTACCCAAATACGACTATAGGTTATATTTAAAAAAATGGGAATCTTGTATATTGACTATCTAGTCTATAGATGTTACAATCAAGCGAAATAAATATTAAAATGAGGTGGTAAATATGGACTAATTATTAAATTTTAGAAATATTTATTTATATCATTTAATAATTGTTAATCAAGATCTAAATCTATTTAATTAAAGGAGAAATATTTTAATGAAAGAAATAAAATCGTTTATATTGTGTGCATTAATTTTGGTTTCTGGGATGTTTAGTAATCATATTTTTGCTGATGGGATAGATGACATAAGAAATGAGTTTGTAGAACGCTGCCAAAATTTTAAGTGGGATAAAAAAATAGTTGAAGAGCTTGATAAGATTGATGGGGAGGTGGATTTTAAAAAGGTATCCGACTCTTATGCTGATCTTTTTATCAAACAACATGCTGGGAACAGTAGGGTAGCATCAGCCTATTTTTCCAAGAAATTTAATGAAGCAGATATAGAAAATAGAGAAATTGATGTTGTTTCTGAGGTAGACTCGCATCATACTGCAAATTTATATAAAAGTGGAGATCAATGGTATGTAGCTGATTTTATATTTGCAACATTGGATTCTACACGTGCAGATAAATTTTTTGCAATTCCTTTGAAAACTTATATTTTATTACATAGTCAACGTTATAGATCATTAACATTTGGGGTATTTAATACTACTACTGGAGTCGGAAAGGATTTAGGAGAATTTATACCAGAATTTCAGCCGCTTCTTGATGAACATCATTTTATGGTTTATGACAAAAAATGTTGTTTTAACTACCGGGAGGTTGAATTATGTCTGAGACATCGTGGTTGTGAAGAATGTGATAATCGTGTAAAGGAATGTTCTCCATTGTTGTGGGGTTGTCTGCAGGTTCTCCGTGTGTGTTCTTCTCAGTAACGTTCTCAGGAGATTTCTAAATAATTGAAAGAAACGATGTTATATGATAAAATACACCCATCATTAACAACTGTTGGAGGTATATTGCATGACATTAGATAAAAATAAAAAAAATGTTTTTAGTGCCATTCAACCGAGTGGCACTATGACTTTAGGCAATTATTTAGGAGCAATAAAAAATTGGATACCTCTTCAAGAAGAATATAATTGTGTTTTTTCTCTTGCTGATCTTCATACCATTACAGTAAGGCAAGAACCAAAAGAATTTCATAATAATATTTTACAAACATACGCTTTATTTCTGGCATGTGGCGTTGACCCTGAAAAAAGTATATTTTTTATCCAAAGTCACGTTCACACACACGCTGAACTTGCATGGATATTAAATTGCTATACTCAGTTTGGGGAATTGTCTAGAATGACTCAGTTTAAAGATAAATCCAGCAGATATTCTCAGAATATCAATGTAGGATTATTTTGTTATCCGGATTTGATGGCAGCGGATATATTACTATATAACACTCATTTAATACCTGTAGGCGTGGATCAGAAACAACATGTTGAACTTGCAAGGGATATAGCGGGTAGATTTAATGGTATTTATGGAGAGGTATTTACTATGCCTGAACCTCTTATACCTAAGGTGGGGGCCAAAATAATGTCTTTGCAGGACCCGGCTAAGAAGATGTCTAAATCTGACTCAAACAAGAATTCTTATATTTCGGTATTAGATTCTGAAGATGATATATTAAGAAAGCTAAAAAAGGCCGTAACGGACTCTAGCTCTGAGATAAGATATAGCGGATCTTTAACGGGTGTGGATAATTTAATAAATATATATTGCTCTATTACAGGAAAGAGTATTAATGATGCAGAAAATGAATTTAGAGATAAAGGATATAAATATTTAAAAGAGTCTGTTGCAGGAGTAGTTGCAAATGAACTTAAACCGATTCAAAGTAAATTTAACGACTATATTAAAGATTTAGGGTATATTGAAAAATGTTATAAAGAAGCTTCCAGGCAAGCGCACGATATATCTAAAGAAATTATTAATAAAGTGTTTTCTAAGATTGGCTTTATACTTAAGTAAGAAAGTTTACACATTAATTTATATTTTTAAAAAGGATAGCACAATTAAGAGTAAACCGCTAAGCCAGGAAAGATTGAAAGAAATTTTCTCTGCTATTTTATTTCCAATAAAGCATCCAAGCATAACTGCGACCATATCGGAAATAAGTGAGAATAATACTATTTGAACGCTGTTTGAATTTACAAGAGCAGCGCCTATACCTACGGCCAAACCGTCTAATGAAAGAGCAATAGAAAGAGAGGCAGCTTCAAAAGGCATTAGTATTTTTGATTTTGTATCGTAATTTTCTTCTTCTTTATTTGAC
>CAYQCM010000033.1:5498-10604 GCA_964416045.1 uncultured Eubacteriales bacterium
CGATATAGACGTATTTATATTTAGACCTAGCATATTAAAGTTTATATTTTTTCTTATAATTTTATGTTTAGTAACTGTCGCTATAATACTGTCGGCTAACTTATATATTCCTAAGGAAAAGAGTATGAGAAAGCAGATGATATGAGTAAAAGTTTCCGGAACGAAATTTTTGATTATTGTTCCAAAGAATAGTGATATGGCTAGAATAGCACTGCAAATTACATTTATGATCGTTACAGATAAAAAAGGTATTTTTACTTTGTTGGTACCATATGCAAAACTTGCAACGAAGGCATCCATGGAAAGTGCTGTTACAATCATAATTGATTCAAATATACATAAAAGTTGGTCAGACAAATTTTCTCACCCCAATAAAAAATGTTTCTATTTAATCTATTCAAGGAAATTAAATTTGCTACATTATGGATTTGAGGCATATTTTATAATGTTGTTAAATAAAAGGGGATTAATGTATGGCTATTACTGTTTCATATGGAATTAATCATTTTACGTTTGCTAATACTAATATGTCTACAATTGCATCTGTTATAGATTCCGCTAAAGGTGAATTTGGAGATATTTTTTCAGGTGTGGTTCACAGAATGAGAATTACAGTTTATGGTGTTAATGGTGGAGGAAATATGGATGTAACTAATGTGGCGGGGGACAAGAATAAATTATTTATTTCCAAATGAAAATGGAAGAATCGTATTTTCAGCTAGATAATAATTTTACTATGGAGTACTGAATAGTACTCCTTTTATTTTTTATGTACATGGAAATATTATACGAATTTTAAAGCAACAATTTAGTTGACATAAAAATTTAACTACTATATAATTACTTAGTAAAAGTATCCATAGAATAGGAGGGGATCTATATGATTAGAACATATCAGCCAAAAAAACTTCACAGAAAAAAAGAGCATGGATTTAGAAAAAGAATGTCAGATTCAAACGGCAAAAAAGTTTTAGCTCGTAGAAGAGCAAAAGGAAGAAAGAGATTAACTCATTAATTATTTATAGTAACATGAAAATTTATCGGTAAGGGCTTTTTATATGAGCAAAAAAAAAATAGTTACTTTAAATCAAAATAGTCAATTTAAGAGATTATATTCTAAAGGAAATTCTTTTGTGTCATCTAATTTGATAACATATATAAAAAAGAATAATCTAAACATAAACAGAGTAGGAATTACAGCAAGTAAAAAAATTGGAATATCGGTAAAAAGAAATAGGGCTAGAAGAATAATAAAAAGTTCATATATGGAGCTCTTTCCACATATAAAAAATGGGTTTGATATAGTTTTTGTTGCCAGATATAGAACTTGTTATTTAAAAACTCAAGATGTATATGGCAGTATGTTTAAACATTTAAAGGATGCAAGTTTATTAGATGAAAAAATTTATAATTAATTTAATAATATTTTATCAAAAAAATATATCGCCTATAAAAAAACCTTGTTGTAGATTTTATCCTGTATGTTCTGTGTATGCTATTAAAAGTATTGAAAGATTTGGAGTGTTTAAAGGACTACTCCTAGCTATATTAAGAATAGCTAGATGTAATCCATTTTTTAGAGGTGGATTTGATCCGGTTCCTCAAAAAAACAATAAATAATTTTATGGGGATATTAAAGTTAGGAGTTATTAAGAATTGGGTTTAATATTTGATATTTTAGGAAGTATATTTGGATATATTTTATGGTTCTTTTTTGACTTAGTAAATAATTATAGTTTAGCTATTACTTTATTTACAGTTACCATAAATATAGCAATGTTTCCATTAGCTATCAGTAGACAAAAATCAATGACTAAAAATTCTAAATTGGCATTAAAACAGCAGGAGCTAAAGAAAAAATATGAAAAGAATCCAAAAAAGTATAATGAAGAAGTATCAAAGTTATATGAAAAAGAAGGAATGAGTCCACTTAGCGGATGTTTTTCCGCAATGGTATTACCATTAATATTATGGGGAGGAGTAATTGGAGCCGTGACTAAACCCCTGCAAAACACTCTACATATTTCCGCAGAAAAAATAGTATCAGCAAATAGTGTTATACAGACTATCCCTGGGATTTCATCAACTTATATCCCTGGTTATGAACAACTTCAGCTTGTAAAATTATTTTCAGACATAAAGCCATATCTTACAATGTTTTCGGAATCAGAATTGCAAGACATAAGCCAATTTAATTCAGGATTTAAATTTATGGGTCTTAATCTTTTAGATAGGCCAAATGCAGTACCGTTTTCTGATATGTTATGGATTGTTCCTCTAGTATGTTTTCTAAGTTCAATTTTATCTATGTACATTACTCAAAAATTTTCAGGAAGTACATCAAATATGCAAGGATGTACAAAGTATATGCCGTATGCAATGTTTATATTTACCGCATATATAGCATATACCATACCAGCAGCAGTAGGACTTTATTGGATAGTGAATTCCCTTATAAATATGTTACAAAGTTTAATATTAAATATTTATTACAATACTTACACTATAAATGCTAAAGAAGAAGCAAAAAGATTTGAAGTTTTGAAAAATAATGGAATGTAGTGAATATTTTTAAAGTTCAGAGGATGATAGAAGTTCTTTATTAATGTAAACTTCACCTATGGATATTTTTTTTAAAGCCAATTTACTCCCCCAATCATTAGGTGAAATAAAAATGTCAAGTTTAACGCTACCAAGACCAATAGGCAACTTAATAGGTATACTTGTGACTTTAAATAATGATCTGGATTTAAAATCTTTGTCATTATAAGATTTATTACCATTTAGTTCATAATTTCTAAAATTAAAGGTTGAATTATTTAGGTAAGACATTGCCCCTGAACCTCTTATAATAATATAGCATCTCATAGAAGTAATATTTACTTTCATATATGGTATATCCAGAACGATTGAAGTTATACAAGGGGGATGTTGTTGTTCAATTTTAACGGGAGAACTACCATCAACTGGGCTGGCTTCGTTCCCGGTCAGTTTGGCCCCTGCCTTACCGAACCAGTTTTTTTGATTATATTCATTATATTCATTTTTTGCAGCATTCATTTGCGCATCTAGACTAGCTAATACCTTTTTTGATTCTTCTAAAAGTTGTCTTACCGCTTTTTCACGATTTTTGGCATAAAATTTTGACCATTTTTTTCTATTATCTAGATATTGATTTGCATATTCAATTACTTGAGTAAAAAAGTTTCGAACAGTATCAAATTTTATGACACCTTTATGTTGTTTTTGATCTTTAAATGTGCTTTTATAAGTATTTTTTAATCTATCTAGAAACTCTAGGTCATATATATCTTTTATTTTAAAGCTAGCTTGTTTTTTACAATTGTTGTAAGCAATTTTCCATGGCTTAAACATTTCATATGGTATTTCAATCGGCATTTTTAATCGTCCTTTCTTATTTGAGATCATTATAATTATATAATATTTATAGAATATTTCAATATATTTTATATAAAAAGTCATTATTTAAATAAATTTTAATATAAGGAGTGTATAATAATTGATGAAAGAAGCATTTGCGTCAGGTGAAACAATAGCATTAGCAAAAATGAAAGCGTGTGAGATCCTTAATGTTAAAGAGGATGATGCTGAATTTGAAATTATACAAATGCCCTCACCTAAAATGTTTGGAATATTTGGCGGACAATTAGCACAAGTAAGAGCTAAAATAAATCCATCATTTTCTCATGTAGTAAAAGAGTGCCTAGGAGATCTTTTATATTATATGGGTATAAAAAATTTTGAAATTGAAGCGGAAGAAATCAATGAGATATGTTATGTAAAAGTAAGTGGAAAAGAGATAAATTATATTTTAGGCAAACATGGAGAAACATTAGACTCTATACAATATATTATTGGATTATTAGTTAATAACAGTATTGAAAACAAAAATTTTTATAAAATAAGATTAGATGCGGGAAATTACCGTGATCGCCGTAAAAAAACACTAGAAATGTTGGGAAGAAAATTGGCATATAAAGCTTTAAATACTCATAAAAATATAGAATTAGAACCAATGAGATCATATGAAAGAAAAATAATACATGATACTATCCAAAGTATAGACGGGGTTTATTCGTGGTCAGAAGGTTTAAATGATGAAAGGCACGTAATAATTTCTGAGAATATAAAAAGAGAAATATGATTGACAATGTATTTTTTTTATGGTATTGTAAATTCGTTATATTTAAAGGAGAGATGTCCGAGTGGTTTAAGGAGCTAGTCTTGAAAACTAGTGATTTCGAAAGAAACCAAGGGTTCGAATCCCTTTCTCTCCGCCATTATAAATTAATTATGGAGAAGTACTCAAGTGGTGAAGAGACTCCCCTGCTAAGGGAGTAGGTTGGGAAACTGACACGAGGGTTCAAATCCCTCCTTCTCCGCCAATATTGAAAATTGTCTATTACTATAATAAGTAGTCGACAGTTTTTATTTTTGTTATTTATTATTAAACTTAAAAATTATAAAATAATACAAGATTAAAATATTGACATTAACAATGTGTTATGTTATACTTAATTATGAAATAAAAAATTAAAAAATAAGGAGTAATTTATGAAAAAGAAGTTAGTATCTATTTTTTTAAGTGCTACGTTAATTTTTCAAGTTGGCGTAATGCCTCAAGTTTCAGCAGGACGTGTTGATAATAATGTAAATAGTGTTGGTCAGAGAGATTTAAATTCTAAAATTATTCGTGTGTTAAAATATGTTGGTGGAACAGCATTAGCTGCTACCGGATTATACTTAGCTTATAATTATTTATATTTAAATTCTAAGAAAGTTGAACAACCAGGAGTTCCTAACAACGTACTACTACCAGTTGAGCAAGGTAAGCCAGGAGTTTTTGATGTACACGGTGAGCAAAGTGGGCGAGGTGAGCAAGTAGTTCCTGATGCAAAAGTTGATCAAGGTGTGCAAGTAGTTCCTGATGTGCCAGTTGAGCAAGGTGAGCAAGTAGTTCCTAATGCAAAAGTTGATCAAGGTGTGCAAGTAGTTCCTAATGCAAAAGTTGATCAAGATGTGCAAGTAGGTCCTAATGCAAAAGTTGATCAAGATGTGCAAGTAGGTCCTAATGCAAAAGTTGAT
>CAYQCM010000033.1:10704-11651 GCA_964416045.1 uncultured Eubacteriales bacterium
CAAGGTGTGCAAGTAGTTCCTGATAAAATATCTATAGATAACATTCCTTTAGCTGCGACTTTTCATATGGTCCCAGAAATATCATTAGAACAGAGAATTGATAATTTTAAAGCATTTTTAGGTAGATGTTTAAACGAGAGTGATTTGTTACAACAAGGTGAAATAGAGCAAATATGTAATGATGCAATTGCAGTACTTGAGCATGAATCTTCTTTATTAAGAATTAAAGGACCAACTATAGTAGTAGGAGATATTCATGGTGATATTGGATCTCTTGAATTTAGTATTAGAAAGTTTTTGAGAGAAGTACAGGAAGTACAGGATGGAAAATCTATTCTTTTCCTTGGAGATTATGTTGACAGAGGACGATATAGTGTTAAATGTGCTGCTTTAGTTTTTAAACTAAAAACGATGTTTCCGGATAAAGTTTTTTTACTTCGCGGAAATCATGAAGATCCTAAAATGAATAATAATTATGGATTTTTTGATGAATGTGAAGAGGCATATGGAGAGGGAAATAATGTTTATACAAAATTCAATGAAACATTTGATTATCTTTCATTAGCGGCAGTTGTTAATACTACATTTTGTGTACATGGAGGAATTTCCCCTAAATTACTCGATCTTCATCAAATACATAATATAAATAAACCTTTACCATGTGATAAAATTCATAATACAGATGATAATTATCAAATTAGAAATAAAGGAGATTATAATGCTTTAGCTGTAGATTTATTGTGGAGTGATCCAAATAATTGTGATCGTGGATTTAAAAAAAATGGCAGAGGGGCAGGACGGATATATGGACATGATGTGTCAAGGGAGTTTCTTGCAAGACATAATTTAAGGCGTATCCTTCGTGCTCATCGGGAGGTGAGAAAACCTGACAATGTATTTAGAGACGGCAGCGTGATAACTATATTCTCTGCTTCTAATTATTGTAG
>CAYQCM010000034.1:0-4593 GCA_964416045.1 uncultured Eubacteriales bacterium
TTTTCCATACATATCCGGAATATAAGCGTCAATTATATATTTCTTATCTATAACCTTTTTTTAAGTAGTTACGTATCATAAATCCTGCATAATCACTATCAGTAAGTATAATTATTCCGGTTTTCTTAGCTATATCTCTTATAAAATCCAATTTATTCCTATCTTTAAAAATCCTAAACCCATTTGTACAAACAATATTAGATCTAATAAATTCAGAAAGTCTAATTTTATCACGCTTTCCTTCTACAACTATCGTTTGTCTAACGCTTAAAAAATCATCCATCTTTATTTACCAAATTTATAAGTTTTATTATAACCATATCAATTACTGTACGTGGATTTATAGTTTTAGTTTTAATTTCTTCATCTGCTTTAATCAATATATCTATGCTTTTTTTTATATTATTTAAAGAAATATTACTAGAGTTATATTTGGCTGATCTAATTTTATACTCTTTTCCTTTATAATCAAAAAGACTGGGAATTAAACTTTCCGATACTCCAAAACTATGGCAAATTTTAAATCTATACATATCTACATATGTACTAGATATAATGGAAAGTATAAGTATAGGCTCCTGTTTAAATAAAAATAGCTTTTCCAAGCACTCATATACAGAATGCGAGTCTTTAGATAAAATAAATTTACATATCTCAAAAACACTATATTCTAAATTAGTACATACAATTTTTTCAATAGAATCTTTGCTTATCTCTTTTTCGCTTTCAAAATTGCAAAGCTTATTAAGTTCATTAAAAATAATATCTAAATTTTTTCCGCAGTGCTTTAACAGTACACTCGCATTTTCTTTACTAATAACTTTATTTCTCTCTTTGGCAAAATTGATAACTTTATTTTCTATTTCTTTTTCTAAAACTATACAGCAATCTATAACATCTCCTAATCCTGAAACGAGATTTAAAAATTTTTTCCATTTTGATGACTTTTTCTCATTTACTTCACAAAACGTTTGGCAAATAACAATTACTGAAAATTCCGGTATATTTTCTACGATCTTATTTAATTTTTTTATATCGTTAGCATTAAAACTTTCTATATCCATATTCTTAATTAATACACATTTTAAATCTTCACTAATAGGATACATATCTAAAGACATCTCAAGCTTATCCAGATTAATGTTTTCTCCATCTAACTTAGTCAAATCAAAATTGTTCTGATTTTCACCTAATAATTTAGTCAATAATATTTGAGTGCATTCCTCCACTATACATTTACCTTTTCCATATAAAAAATATACTCTATTTTCACTATTCAAAGTACCTTTTTTAGTAAATTCTTTATAAGACAGCCTTGACATTAAATCCCCTCCGATATTTCATAAATCCCTGACCTTTTTAATCTTAATTCGATACTTGAGCTTTTACCTGTATAAAAATTATTGATATTATGATAATTAATTTTACTTTGTAAAATATTATAATCTTTTCTACTGCTGGAAAATATAATATCTTTTAATCCCTCTATGCAATTAAAATTATTCGGAAGTCCACTTGAAATCAATATGTCTGCTCTTCTAAATTCATCAGACAATTTTAAAATGTCTCCTCCCTCCAAACAGCATAATACCTTTTTACCATATACTTCTATGTAAATCCAAGATTTATTTTCTAATTTAAAAATAAATATATTAACGTCATTATACAAACTAAATTTAAAACTTTGACCAAGTAAATATTTTTTGCATTTAAAACCATTTATCATCTTGGTTTCTTCGTCAAATTTATACCTATCAGGAACTATCATATAACTTGATCCATATTCATCCATAACTTTACTTACAGTTTTGAACTGCTCCATATTAAATTTGGGAAGTATAAAAAAATCTAATTTATAAGAATTAATATTATAAAGATAATTAGATATATCCCTATACTTTGGATAATCTCCGCTGCAGTATATCACTGTGTTTTTCCTTCCCTTAGATACTACAGCGCTAAAATTATCTGAAGAATTTAAAACCGATATTACAACATCGTCCGCTTTTAAAAATCTACTGAATATACAAATTACTATTAAAGTATTTAATATTAATATAAAAGCCATTTTTGTATATTTACGTAAATTATCCAATATAAAAATAATTCCCAAAATGAGTAAACTAATTAATATAAACATTTCTATAAAACGATATCCTAAAAATATCCTCAAAAATGAAATATTTGAAAGAAAACTACAAATACCGTTCATATATTTAATAATACATATGTTAATAATACCGAATAATTTCCAAATTGAAAAAGGAAACAAAATATATAAACCTACGCAAACAAGACTATTAAATATTAGCAGTGGTATAAACGGTAAAATAAGTATATTAGATATAAATGAACTTAAATATACCTTTTTAAATACTATCGCACATACAGGAAAAGTAAATAAAATAACAGAAGTAGTTATAGAAACAGACTCCAGAATATGTTTAACCATTTTATTTTCTGATTTAAATTTCTTTCTTAAATAAAAAAACACCTTCGGATGAAGAACAATTATTCCAAGAGTAGACAAAAATGAAAGCCATAAACTTATACTACCACCTATATTAGGATTAATAAGAGAAATAATCAATACTGATATTCCCAAGGAATTTAAAGAATCACTTTGCCTGTATATAGCTAGTCCAACAAGATATATTATAGACATTATCCCCGCTCTTACAACTGAAGGAGTAAAGCAACTTACAGACATAAATAAAAACACACCCAAAGCTGACAGCAATGCAGACAGTCTCTTATTTACTCTAAGCCTTAGCAAAATAGATAAAATCATTTGAGAAATTATAGTAGTGTGTATTCCTGATACAGCTAAAACATGATATATTCCAGAAGAAATAAAATTGTTTTTTATATTGTCCGGCATATCATATCTATCACCAAAAATAACCCCATTTACTACTGAAGAATATTCTTCCGAAAACATCCTTCTATAAAAAGACATTATATTTTTTCGAATATTTAAAGAATAATAGTAAAGTGGAAAATGATCAGGATTATTTATAATCGGAAAACTTTTATATTCTAATAAATATCCACTTAGGTATACCTTTTTTGAAAAATTATATTGTTTAAATATATTAGATTCAGGACTGTCGTAAGAATAAGTATGGACATCAACCGTTACGTTATCATAAACATTTAAAGACAATGCACTATATGTTGAAATATTTATTTTAAAATTTTTTATATTAGGGTACTCCTCAATTTTTTCTACCTTTAAAATATAATGAAATTTATCTTCTTGTTTATATGGAAGCTCACAAACTTTCCCTGTAACAGTCAAATCTTTATCGTACAAAGTTTGTGTTGGAACGATAAAATTATAGTAATTTACTAAATATGCACAAGATGAAATAACACATACCAAAAATACAGTGGGTAAAGTCTTGTCTTTCCTTATATTTTTAAAACTTAAAGAAACAATTTCACATACGCCAAAAATCGACAAAAATATCCAATAATAATTAACCGGTATAAAAATAAAGACCGTAAGCGTAATTAAATATGCAAATCCAATTATCGCAAACAATCTTTTCATATATTGTAATCTCCCAGAAAATCTTTATTTAAAAAATAGTGGGAGAGTCTCTAAATATACAATATCTTTTCTATTAGCAGCGTCCCCCTCTGCAAGTACTGCAACTTTCCCCGCGATTTTTCCATTGGCCTTGTTTACAAGTTCTTCTATGGCTTTTAATGATTCTCCCGTACTTATAACATCATCCACTATTAATGCTTTTTTACCATCTAAAAACCTATATTCATCTTCGGATAAATACAAATTCTGAAGGCGTTTCGTAGTAATAGATTTAACTTCAACATGAATAGGATTATTCATATAAACTTTTACGCCTTTTCTGGCAACTATATACTTTTTATTATTTTGCCTTGCCATTTCATAACAAAGTGGAATACCCTTGGCCTCAGCAGTAATAAGAACGTCATACTCAAAGTCACATTTTGATGACAGTAATTTTGCACACTTTTCAGTAAGTTCAACATCTCCAAACATTATAAAAGCAGCTATATCAAACTTCTCACTTGCCGGACAAATCGGTAATTTTCTTTTGCAACCTGCAATATTTATTTCATAATATTTATCGTCCATTTTTTAAATTTACCCTTCCTTACAAAATACATTATCCCGGAGGCCAATGCATATCTCTTCCACTCAAAATATGAAAGTGTAAATGATTAACAGTTTGACCCGCTTTTTCTCCACAGTTACTTACTAGCCTGTAGTTATTTTCTATTCCAAATTTTTTTACTATTCCAGGTATTTTTTTAAATATATGAGAAACAAAACAACAATTATCTTCATCTATATAGTCTAGTGACTGTATGTGATTTTTAGGTATTATTAGCAAATGCAAAGGAGCCTGAGGGTTTAAATCATGAAACACTACTATTTTATCATCTTGATAACATATATCAGACTTGATCTCTGCGTTAGCAATTTTACAAAAAATACAATCCATATATTCCTCCTAATATACTACATAAATTTTAATTTTATACTTTAATTTAGAGTTTGTCAATTATTTAAGTCTCAAATAAAAACACTATAAAATCAAA
>CAYQCM010000034.1:4603-11509 GCA_964416045.1 uncultured Eubacteriales bacterium
TATGCACATCATGGATACACCCTGTAGAAATTAATAATATAAATTTATAAACATTCATAAACTTATATTAGATATAACACCGTTTTAGAAACTTCCACTATTACCTTATTGACTAATTATAATAATAAAGATAAAATAAAATTACAGTTCTTTTCACAAAAGGAGTTTTATTTTATATGGAAGACGATTTCACCCTAGACATTGTAACTTTAGTCGATGATGAAGGTATAGAAAGAGAGTTCGAAATTTTAGACTGTATTGAAAATGACAAAGGAAAATTCTACGCTCTACTTCCAAATTTTGAATTACCGGATGATATCCCAAATAAAGAAGATACTTATTTTATATTTCAAATTGTTGAAGAAAACGGAGAAGAACAATTAGCAGAAGTAGAAGATGATGATGTCTTGGATGAGCTATCAGAAATATTTGAATCAAGATTTGAAGAAAATTACAAACATCAAGAAGATTAATTTAAAAAATATCAAAAATGGAACAAACGTAGGCATAAATAGTAAAAATACACTTCCTGCTTTTCTCGCGGACTGTACTCATATAACCCTACACTTAATAATAGGGAGCTCAGTTTCTGTAATGGATTGCAGACCTCCTAATGCTTTTAGCATTAGACGAAGGGAGCGTGAAGTATCAGAACGGGCACCCACCTGCTTAAAGTAGCAGGTTATCAAGAGTACGATACGGCTAAGTGGGATATTTTTATAAAAAATTAAAATATTAATCAAATTAAATAAAGATAATTACTATTATATTTTTAGTAATTATCTTTTTGTTAGTTTTTATATAATGTATATGATTTTATTCCCACAATAAATTTGAATCCACTGCCATTATACCTTCAAATTCATTTCCATTAACTTTTTCTTTTTCCATTAAAGTTTTCGCTAATTGATGTAGTTTATCCATATTATCTTTTAATATCTTTTCCGTCTTAATGTAGCATTCTCTAACTATACAACGTATTTCCTCGTCTATTTCGGATGCAACTTTTTCGGAATAGTCTTTAACATGGCCCATATCTCTTCCTATAAAAATCTCATTATTCTTTTCTCCGTAAGAAATAGGACCTAATTTCTCACTCATACCATATTTTGTAACCATTGATCTTGCTGTAGCGGTTGCGCGTTCAATATCATTTGATGCTCCTGTAGATACATCGTTAAAAATTATCGACTCTGCCACTCTCCCTCCTAGAAGCACCACTATACTTTCAAGCATTTTATTTTTGGAAATATAAATCTTATCTTTTTCCGGAAGAGACATAGTGTATCCACCTGCCATTCCTCTAGGTATTATAGATATTTCATGCACTTTATCCTGAGTCTTACAAAAATATGTTGCTATTGCATGACCACTTTCATGATAAGCTGTTATCTTCTTTTCGTCTTCTGTTATGACTCTGGATCTTTTTTCCGTACCCATAACTACTTTAATCGTAGCTTCCTCTACTTCCCGCATAGTAATTTGCTTTAAATCTTTTCTGGCAGAAAGTAGTGCTGCTTCATTAATAAGATTTTCTAAATCCGCACCTGTAAATCCTGGAGTAGTTTTTGCAATTGTCTTTAACTTAACGTCCGGAGCAAACGGCTTACCCTTTGCATGTACTCTGAGAATTTCTTCTCTGCCTTTCATATCAGGGTATCCTACTGTAACCTGCCTATCAAATCTTCCCGGCCTCATAAGAGCCGGATCCAAAATATCAGGTCTATTAGTTGCAGCTATCATTATAACGCCTTCATTAATTCCGAAACCGTCCATCTCTACTAAAAGCTGATTTAATGTTTGTTCTCTTTCGTCATGGCCTCCACCGAGTCCCGCTCCTCTTTGGCGTCCAACTGCATCTATTTCATCTATAAATATTATGCATGGGGAATTTTTTTTAGCTTGTTCAAAAAGATCCCTTACTCTAGAAGCTCCAACACCCACAAACATCTCTACGAAATCAGAGCCAGATATAGAAAAGAAAGGTACCCCGGCCTCCCCGGCAACTGCTCTTGCAAGTAAAGTCTTTCCTGTTCCGGGGGGACCTATTAATAAAACCCCTTTAGGTATTCTTGCACCAAGGTCATTATATTTTTTGGGATTTTTTAAAAACTCAACTATTTCTGAAAGTTCTTCCTTTTCTTCATCTGCACCAGCTACGTCATCAAAGGAGGTCTTTCTTTTTTCATCAGAAAGATTTTTTACCTTAGCTTTTCCAAATCCCAACTGACGTCCGCCATCCCCCATAATTGACATCTTTCTCATAAAAAACCACGAAAATAACCCTAAAAGTAGTACCGGCATAATTACAAATGTCAGGATGTTAGTAATCCATGATGTTTCAGCAGCTCTTATTAAATTATATGTCATTGGTGAATCCGGATTTTCCCGATTATATTCATCAACGTATTCCTTTATGTCGTTATAAAATAAATTTACACTAGGTGCAGAATAATACATAACCTCATCATTAGAAAGTTTTATCTCCATATCCCCGGAGCCAAGGTTCATACTATATTCTACTACTTCATGTCTGCGAAATTTATCTACTACCTCAGAATAATTATACGTCTTTCCGGGTAATACTCCATTTATTAAAGCTACTATTATAATTACCAGTATAGGAAGTCCTAAAAAAGCTATTATATTTCTTACTATTTTTTTGTTTTCCAACACACTTCACTCCTTGGATAAATAAAAACATATTCTACTTTCTAGTTATATACCTTACTGCTAAGTATACCTACGAAAGGAAGATTTCTGTACTTTTCATTATAGTCAAGACCATATCCCACCACGAATTCATTAGGTATTTTTTCTCCAACATAGTCTGCATATATTTCTGCTTTTCGAGCCTCTGGTTTATCTAAAAGAGTACAAAGCTTAATACTTTTTGGATTTCTTGACTTTAGCATTTCCAATATATAACTAAGGGTTCTTCCACTATCTAATATATCCTCCACAACCAGAATATCATACCCTTCAATAGGAATGTCTAAGTCTTTTAAAATCCTAACTTCTCCACTGCTTTTCGTCCCTAAATAACTTGAAACTGCCATAAAATCTATCATACATGGTATACTGATTTTCCTCATAAGGTCAGACATAAAAATAACAGAACCTTTTAATACGCTAATCATCAAAAGATTCTTATCTTTATAATCTTCACTTATCCTCTTACCAAGTTTACTCACTATTTCAGATAAATATTCTTCACTTAATAAAATCTTATCAATACTGTCTATCATTAATACTTTCTCCTTCTAAAATTAGAGCTATATTTTGAGTATTTTTATCCACCTTAAAAAGTTCTGACTCTCCTACTCCGTATATCCATATAATTTTACTGTCAAACGCAATCATCGGAATCCTATACCGGTTAATTGACGATATTTTAAGTTCATTAAATAATTTCTTTATAGGCTTGGTAATACCCCTATTCACAGGAGTAAAGATATCTTTTTCACGGCGATTTCTAAAAACACTTCCTTTTGGAATTTTATCATAATCTAATATTCCAACTATATTTTTATCATTTTTTATCGTCAAAATATTAAATTCTTCCTTTTTTACCACTTTAATTATGAAGGTTATTCCTAAAGGTGTCAAGAAATTTATGTCTTTTAATTCATATTCCCATTTTATATTTTCTTTATCTACATTTTTAGAATCTTTTTTATATAAAATATCTCCATTTACACAAACTTCAATACCGCCATGTAAAGTAATGCATCCATTCTTTCTATTAGAAATCATTTCTGATATTAAATTTACATGTCTGCTCTCAAGATCTTTTTTACTTGATAAATTTTCGAGAATTTTATATACGACTCTATTTTTAATAGAAAATGACAACTCTCTAATATCTTTAACATTATATTTATATTGCTCATTTAAAATCAAACATTTTTTATAAACCTTCTCTGAAATATTTTTTAAGCAATTTTTATCTTCTGATATACTATCAATAAATCTCTTAAAGCATTTTTCAAACGAAGGATTAATTTTCTTTAATGAAGGTATTATTTCAAGCCTTACTCTATTTCTATTATAATCCTTACATACATTTGAACTATCATATACATAATCCAAATCATGCTTTCTGCAGTAACTTTCAACTTCATCTCTTGAAATATAAATCAGGGGACGAATAATTTTATCTCTAGTCGCCGGTATACCACAAATTCCACTAATAGAACATCCTCTAGCCATATTTAAGAAAACTGTTTCTATGCTATCAGATAAAGTATGAGCTGTAGCAATTTTCGCATCTATTTTTTTAGCAATACTATTAAATATTTTATATCTTATATTTCTTCCGCATTCCTCCATACCAATCTTCATTTCCAGAGACATTTTAGGAATATCAACTTTCTCTAAATAAAATGGAACTCCAATCTCTTCACAAAAATTCCTTACAAAATTTTGATCTCTTTTTGCTTCGTCGCCTCTTATAGAGTGATTTATATGTACAGCAAAAACTTGTACATCATATATTTTCGCAGCACTATTTAAGAAATGCAGTAAACATACAGAATCTGCTCCTCCAGATACTCCAACCAAAACCTTTTTTGTACCCTGAAGCATTTTAAATTCTTCAATCGCAGAATATATTTTATCACTAATATTCAACTCGGTTTTCCTCTCTAGCTGTAAACTTCATAAACTCTCCCTGCCAGAATAACGGTACGGATCTGGTTTCTCCATGCCTATTTTTCGCCACTATACATTCCCCATTATTCATATTAGTATTTTCATCAACATCAGCTGAAGGATAATATCCTTCCCTATATAAAAATAATACAATATCCGCATCTTGCTCAATAGAGCCAGAGTCCCTAAGGTCAGAAAGTACAGGCCTATGATCAGCACGTTGTTCACTAGCCCTTGAAAGCTGCGATAAAGTTACAACCGGAACATCTAATTCTTTAGCCATTATCTTTAAATTTCTGGTAATTTCAGAAATTTCCTGGACTCTGTTATCTATCCTCTTAGCACTGGACATTAATTGTAAATAGTCTATCAAAACCAAATCTACTTTATTTAATCGTCTGATCTTTGATTTCATTTCCGGAATAGTCATAGCTGGTGTATCGTCAATGTATATTTGAGATTTTGAAAGTCTGTCCCCTGCGGATATAAGTCTTTCCCACTCGTCATCATTAAGATTTCCAAGACGTAGTTTTTGAGACTGAACCATACTTTCCATAGATAATATTCTAGATGTTAACTGCTCCTTAGTCATTTCAAGTGAGAAAAAAGCCACCTTCTTTTCTTCTTTTAAAGCTACATTTTGAACAATATTAAGAGCAAAACTCGTCTTACCCATACCGGGTCTTGCTGCTAATAATATTAAATCTGATTTGTTAAGTCCCATTATGACCCTATCAAGATCGCCAATACCTGTAGAAATGCCAGAAAGTCCTTTTGAATCACTTGAAACTAAAGTATCTAATCTGTCAAATGTTTGTAAAATTATTTCATTAATACGTTGAAATCCTTTTACTTCCTTACCTTTCCTAATATCAAAAATTTTCTGTTCGGCTAAATCCAATAGTTCAGATGAACTTAGATCATTTTTAGAAACTTCTTCTATAATATCCTTAGCAGTTTCCGCTAAAATCCTTACATTATATTTGTCCCTTATTATATAAGCGTATGTTTCCACATTAGATATAGATGGCACTAAGTTAACTAAATCCAAAAAATATGTACGATAAGACTCCTCATCTATATCTCCGGACTTTTTTATTGAATTAAGTACTGTTACAAAATCAATAGGCTGACCATTAATAAACATATCTATTATAGTTGAATATATAAGTTTATGGTTTGCGGAATTAAAATACTCTGAGTTAGGAATTATCTCCGCAACCCTATCAAGGCACTTTGAATCTAATAAAATAGCTCCCAAAACAGATTGTTCCGCTTCCAAACTATAAGGTAATTCACTCATTTAACATCACACAATCCTAAATATAAAATTAAAACCGTCGGAAAATAACATTCCAACAGTTATTTTGATTTTATGGTGACCCGGACGGGAATCGAACCCGTATTACCGCCGTGAAAGGGCGATGTCTTAACCGTTTGACCACCGGGCCATTTGTTTTTTGGTAGCGGTAAATGGATTTGAACCATCGACACTTCGGGTATGAACCGAATGCTCTAGCCAACTGAGCTATACCGCCGTAAGTTTTCTTTAACAACATTTATTATAATAACAATATATTTTAAATTTGTCAATAAAAAATTATGATGTATACTTTTTACATCATAATTTTTAAATATATTAGCTAATACGCTAAAATTATTGCTCGCTAGATGTGTCCATCTAAATACACCTCATCATCATCATCAGACGAATCCGCGCCAGACGAATAGTTAACAAAGTTATCCACTACTCCTGGTACTACATGTTTTTCTAAATTATGTTTAGAAACTTTTTGTAGTTTAAAATATATAAAAATTAAAAATGCCATAACTACTGTTGGCAACACGGTTGCAGACATTAATAATACTACTCTATTTATCATAATTTCTACCTCCTAACTTAACTTATGTTTTTAATTTTAACACATAAGAATATTTTTGTCAAATATTCCTAATTAATAAAATTATTTGTTTAAATATTTAGAATATTCTAATAAATTTTAAATTTGTCAATAAAAAAAATTATAATGTATACTTTTTATATGTATACATCATAATTTTTAAATATATTAGTACTTCAGAATGGAGTACAGGCTTAGCACCAGCCGGACGAATCCTAAGGAAAATGTGACTAAATGACCAGCACTTTTCAAGTCACTCCGATTCATCCAGCATCGTTACTGCCTAAGGTTTATGCTCCGGCTACGTTTTCATCGGCTTCGTTTTTACCGGCTTCGTTCTCATCGGCTTCGT
>CAYQCM010000035.1:0-11153 GCA_964416045.1 uncultured Eubacteriales bacterium
CAAATCAAGGTATAGGGCAGATAAATTAATTGAAGATACAAATATTGATCCAAATGCGATGTCTTTGGACCAGATGAGTGAATGTATTGAAAAAAGTAATATAAAATGTCCTAAGTGCGGGGCGCATAATTTTACCAGCATTAGAAAATTTAATTTAATGTTTAAGACTTTTCAAGGAGTAACTGAAGAAAGCAAAAATGAGATATTTTTAAGACCGGAGACAGCTCAGGGAATATTTATCAATTTTAATAATATTCAGAGAACCACAAGAAGGAAGTTGCCGTTTGGTACTGCGCAGATAGGGAAATCGTTTAGAAATGAAATTACTCCCGGTAATTTTACTTTTAGAACCAGAGAGTTTGAACAAATGGAACTGGAATTTTTCTGTAGTCCTTCGGAAGATATGAATTGGTTTGAGTATTGGAAAGAATTTTGTATGAACTGGATTAAGAGCCTTGGGGTTAAAGAGAAAAACGTAAGGTTTAGAGATCACAGTAAAGAAGAACTTGCACACTATTCAAGCGCTACGTCAGATATAGAATTTTTATTTCCATTTGGTTGGGGGGAACTTTGGGGTATTGCCCATAGGGGATGTTTTGATTTAACTACACATCAAAATCATTCTGGAAAGACTTTAGAATATTTTGATCCGGAAAAAAATGAAAAATATATTCCTTATGTAATAGAGCCTTCGCTGGGCCTTGACAGGGTAACTCTTGCATTTTTGTGCAATGCTTATAGTGAGGAAAAATTAAAGGACGGCGAAACAAGAAATGTGCTTAAATTACATCCATTTTTAGCTCCGTATAAAGCATGTATCATGCCTCTTTCTAAAAAGCTTTCAGAAAAGACATCTAAGGTTTATGAAATGCTTTCAAAAGATTTTATGGTCGATTACGATGAAGTTGGGTCAATAGGTAAAAGGTATAGACGTCAGGATGAAATCGGAACACCTTATTGTATCACTTATGATTTTGAAAGTGAAAATGATAATTGCGTAACGATTCGCAGTAGGGATACAATGCTTCAAGAACGTATTTCTATATGCAAACTCTCAGATTACATAAGTAAGGGATGTGAATTTTAGTATATAATATCAGATATTATTTTATTCGATACTAAAAATCCTTTGGGAGTTAGTCGAATACCTGATTTGTCCAATACTAAAAATTCTGTGTTTAAATATTTTTTAGCATTAAATATATAAATCTTAGGTATAGTATACCCAAATTTTTCTTCAAATTTTTTGTATACTATACCTTCATTTAATCTTAGCCTTAACATTATATATTCTTGTTCCAAGTTTTCGCAGGGCTCGGTAAGTATTTTGGGATTATTTAAAAAATCATTAATAGAGCTGCTATAGTAAAATCTTTTATTATTAATGAAAGAATGAGCTGAGGGTCCTATTCCTAAATATTCATCTAAATTCCAGTATTTTAAATTATGATGGCAATTTTTATCGTTTAAGCAAAAATTTGAAATTTCATATTGAATGTACCCAAAGTTTTCAAGTATTTTATTTGTCTGCAAATACATATTTATTTCTTCTTCCTCGCAAGGCAGAATCAAATTTTTTCCGATGTTATAATAATGTGTTCCTTTTTCGATTTTTAGCATGTAGACTGAAATGTGGTCTACATTATTGTTTGCACAAAAATTCAGGGATCTCTTTAGACTTTCTGAATTTTGCTTTTGTATTCCTAACATAAGGTCAAGTGATACATTATTAATATCAGATGACTTTAATTCATATAAGCATTTTTTTATATCTTCACAGGTATGAGATCTTCCTAAAAGCAGTAATTCATTGTCATTTATTGATTGTGCTCCAATGGATGCTCTATTTATCCCTGCTTTTTTTAATAATTTAAAATCCATGTTTTTATAAGAACATGGATTTATTTCTATAGAAATTTCTAATAGGTTACACTCAAAATTTTTTTTAATGGAATTTATTATTTTTATAATATTATCATGGCCTATTAGATTGGGAGTACCGCCACCGAAGTATATCGTATCGACATATTTATTAGTTAATTTTTCTGACCACTTGATAATTGTGTGGCATAGTTTATCGACATATTTATCTATTATAAAATGGTCAGAGTTTATTGAATAAAAATTGCAGTATGGGCATTTTTTATTACAAAATGGTATATGTACGTAGATTCCAAGGTTATTCTTTATTGTATTCAAATTTTCCCCTGCTTTTTGTTATTTTAAAAATGGTTCTTGATTAAAAAAATGATATAGGAAATCTGGATTTTTATTTAAGATAAATGGAGTTTCCGGATCAATTGAACTTATGTTTTTTAAAGTTATGAAATCTGTAAAATGTTTTCCTATTAAAGAAACTATATCACCTTCTATTTTATAGTTAATTAATTTATCTTTGTCAATATTTTCAAGATTGTCTTTTATTTGTTCGTCTGATATATATCCGAGTCCAAGGCCATTGAAGGTAGTGGTTTTAACAAAGTGTCTTTTTGGTTTATCGGATTTTAATACGATACCTGTTGCATAGGTTGAAAGATAGCCTCCTAAAGAATGTCCGGTTATATATAGATTAGTGTTTTCTTCTATTAAATTTGAATTTTCGATTTTTTTAATATATTGATCGGCGTATCCGGCCTGAGGATGCTGACAATTAGGTATAATGTACTTCCAATTTTCATTTATTATACCGTCGTCGGTACCCATGAATGCTATTACAATATTGTTATCTTTAGAGTACGTAATAGCAGAAAAGCCGGACATTTTTTTATTGCTTTTATTTATAACATAGTCTTCTATTTTAAAGTCAGAAAATTCTTTAGGGTCTGAATATCCTCCAAACCATTCGGCATTAAATTTTTTTCTTCCTGAGAATTTGGAAATTTTTCCATGGGAGTATCGTCATAGCATATAGCAGCAATTCCTAATATTTCTCTTTCAGAAAGTGTATGTATTTCTTCTGCGTATGATATTGGCAGTATAAAGCATGTTAATGTTAGAGTTATCCATATTTTTTTAATGATTTTTTTAGTTGTCATTTTATTTTCTACGTATTTTAAATAAATTTGATAATAATAGTACAACATTTAACATTTTATTACAATATTATATAGTTTGAAAGCCATATATATAATATAATTATGTAAAATATTTTTTATTGTGTATTTATATCTAAAAAATAATTGAAAATAATAATAAAAAATGTTATAATTACAAAAATCAAATGGGGAGATATTATAAGGGAGGTCATTTATATATGGAGTCAAACTTCCAAAAAGATTGCAAAACTAGTTTTTGTGGCATACATAAAGACTATTTTAGATTTGTTTTGATATTTATTTTTGGTTTTTTATTGTTATCTTGTATTAGTCACAAAGTATCTGCTAATGATGTGGTGACATTCGATGTTTCTGATGGAAAAGCAATAGTAATTTATCCAGGGGGTTATATTTACGGGGGTAACGCTACTATAGCTGATTGCTCTAAAACAACTTACGTTATAACAGGAAGTAGGAGTAATGTTGATGGTTTCTTAAATATACGTTATTCTGAAAGTTGGTCAAGTACGGTAACCTATGATATTGTTTTTGAAAATTTAACTATTAATCCTGGTGAATGGTGTGCGGTTATGGCTTTTGGTGATAATGACAGTACAGAAACCAATGAATCTTTAATTGTTAATCTGACTCTTAGAGGTACTAATTATATAGCAGGTTATAATCATGGTGCGATTACTGGTAATGCAACAGTAAATATTTTTGCCGACCCAAGATCGAAATCAACATTTACTGCTACGTATTCAGGGACTGCGGCTGCTGTTAGCGCAGGTATTACTTTGCAAAAAGGAGACGGTGCTTCATTTAATTCAACGGTGGGAGGGATGTCGAATGTGCCTTTGGTTTGGGCAAGATTTTCTAAACCATTGATAATAAGTCGTGGGGGAGCGCCAATATTAAAAGAATTTAATAAATTTGATTATATTAAGTTTTATGAAGATTCAGAATGTAACAATTTAATCTCAGATTTATATTCTTCTGAGACTTCGAATCTGGTCTTACTTGTTATATATGCAGAGGTGAACTTTGAAAAAAGTTATATTGTTGGGACTGAAGATGATCTCAAGATAAGTATGATTTTCTCTGAAGAGGGGTATAATTTTATTGCCACAGCAGAGAGAGTTTCAGAATCAGAGCCGGTATATAAGATAACTATTACTGAATCAAATAACAATTTTGAAACTTTTGATGGAAATCTTACAATAGCCAGTATAAATTTGACTGAAAGGACAGATTACAATATTAATTTTTGCCTTTCAGATTCAATGAAGATTTATGAAAGTGATGAGAACGGAACATTCGATTCAGATAACCCAATTGGTTTAAATTCAAATTATTATACTGAGACTATATCGATGAAAGCTAAGGGAACTTCCTATTTCTTAATAACACCCACAGATGGTAAGTACATTGGTAAAAACTCTATGGTCCTTTCGTGGATACCATCAGGTTTTAGTGTTTCTTGTGATCAATTAGATAGTGAAAACGGGGTAACATGGCTAGTTACTGTTAGCGATGATCTATACTATAGTACATTAAATAGACAAACTAGTGTAAGTTCCATTTTTGTAGAAGCTTCAATTTTTCAAATAAAATCTTTTAATATTATATTTCCAAGTGTATACGGAATAGAATTTTATGATGGTTCAGGTAACAAGTTGTCCGGCACACAAACAATTGCAAACTTTTCAGGTGATTATACAATTATAGCCAAATTAGATAGTAATATTTTTCAAAAAATTAGTGATTTGAAGTCTGCCATAGAATTTTCTTTGGGAGATAATTTCTCTATGATTAGCCAGTGGGATAAAGATGTTAATGGATTTAAGATTGAGCTGGTAAGTTATACCGGAGATGATGGTGATTCATATGAGCTTTCCTTAACAGGTATTAGTGGGAGCACTGAAACATCATTTGTTACGTTGACTGTTCCAAGTAGTAAATATCCTGATGTAGGATTTTATTATTATTTGGAAAGTGATAGTGTTTTATCTGAAAATTATAAATATAAAATAGAAGATGAAATATTAGTTTTTCCTGGGATGACTTTTAATTTATATGTTATAGTGGACTCAGAGGCATATGATATTTCCAATTTATCTTTAAATTTATCAAATGGAATCCCTGAAGAAGATAAAACTGTTTCCGGGAAAATACCAGAAAATTCGGACGAACCAGAGTACGCTTATAGGAAATATGTTATTGAATCTCTATCCAATAATTCGACAGTTTCAATGACTTTATATCGAAAGACATATAAAATTTATTTATTAAAAAAGATAGCTGGGCTTGATCAAGTAGAATATGAAGTGGTTTATTTAAATCAAGAATCTTCAATAAATCATGGTAGTACTTCCGGAAGAGGTTATGCATCTTTATGTAAGGGAGAGAAGATTGCCTTTATTTTTAAATTTAGCAGTAGAGGGTATGACAACCTTCAGTTAAAGAATCTTACGTTAAATGTGTGTCATGCCAATGAAGATGGATCAGCGAACACCACAGTTGAACCAATAGATAAATTAAAAGTTGGAATAAAGAACGAAAAAGGTGAGCTTCAGACAGATACTGATGACACAGTAGTTGCTAGTGAAACATATTATTCTGAACAGTACGAAGTTCAGGGATTTGATGTAGCATTTGAAATAGAAGGGATAGAGAAGAGTAAATTCACGATAGAAATTATTACAGATGCTGATTATGATATTACCAAGTTAGTCGAGATATCACCATCAGATGACGAAATTAAAGTAACCCCAGAAAATGAAAAATATGTAATTAAAAACCTGGAATATGGATCATATTTGAATTTCTTAATAGAGTTTAAGGATACGGATCATGGACCAGGTTATAATCAGTCAGTTCCTCAGGTTTCGGCTAAATTAGACAATGATGAAGAGGAAAATATAAATATTTCCCAGACATCAAACGGATACTGGAGATTAAAAATATTAGGGAATTCTACTTTAACTGTTACTGAAATCAATAGAAATAATTATAAAGTTACTGTGCCTACTATTGAAGGTATTACTTTTAAATACAAAAAAGTTTCTGATGGATATAAGAGTACAAATAGTTTAGACGGTTATGAGGATGTTCCAAAAAATAATCAAATTCGAGTTGAGTATGAGGACAATTTGGCTATAGCTGCAGATTTTGACTATAGCGTAGGTTGGGATATGTCTAAAATGGAGGTTAGGTATGATGGAACTGAAACTAATGTTGAGGAGATAGAAGGTTCAGGAGGAGACAATTTTAAAGTATATTTGGTTCCAAATATAAACAGTAATCTTACCTTAGATGTAAGTGTTTCATTAAGGTCATATGATATCTCTTTTAGTAAAATTGATACTACTATGGCTAAAGTTTATGATAATTCCGGAACTGTATTAAATGCAAAGGATGCTAATCCGGTAACATTAGTTCATGGTTCAGAATATGAATTTAAGATAGAGGTTGATTATAGATATTCTAAATCACAATCAAATATGGAAGTTTATTTACTATCAGAAGACGATTTGGAGAAGTTAGATAGCAGTGAAGATAATGAAGACATTTACAATGAAGATAATATTCTTGTACCCGGAGATGATGGAATGTATTCTTTGTCATCTGCATCTTTTTCGGGGGGAGTTGTTGTTAAAGGATTAGAGATTAATAAGTATAATATTACTTTCCAAAATACTAATCTTATAACTTTTACAGAATTTGTTGAAAATGAAGATGGTAATACTGAAGAGAGAAATATAGGTGGGGCAAATGACTTTGAGGAAATGTCAGTAGTTAAAGAGGTACAAATCCATGATACTTTTGAATTTAATTGCAAGTTAGCGGAAGGATATTCTATGGGAGGAGCGGAAATCACAAATAATGGTGAAGCGATGAGAAAATCTAATGGTGTGTATATAATTTATGATATATCAGACGATATGAATATTATGGCAAATGACTTAAGTAAGGTTAAATATCGTTTAACATTTGCTTCAGAAGCCGGGGTAACATTTACTGATAATAATTACGGAGACAGTATTAGTTATACAACAGTTGAATACAATTCTGATTATAGTTTTAGAGTAGTAGTTGATAGCAAATATTCTAACAGTGAAGATAATCTTATAATATATCCAGAACCCGGTGGAGAAGAGAATTATTTAAAGAAGGACGTTAGTGGTGCCTATACAATTAAAAATATTACTCAGCCTTTAGAGATAAAAGTAAAAGGTATTGCAATAAATGAATACAAGGTATCTTTACCAATTAATACAGAAGGCGTAGTATTTCAGATAGAAGGTGTAAAGTCTGATGATGAAGAGAAGCAAGAGGAGTTTGAAAAGTTAACAACCGTAAATCATGGAGAAAACTTTAGATTTTCAGTTTTAGCAGCCACAGGATATGATATTTCAAATGTTGAAATGTCTATAAATTCATCAACCAATAATGCTACAATTGATGTAGTTAATGATGGATATATAATACAAAATGTATCTGAAAATTTAGAACTTAGTATATCGGGAGTAAAAAGGAAAAGTCATACTATAACCCTTGTGGGAGACAATATTGTTTTTAAATCAGATGAAAGTTCTTCAGCTGAGATAAAAAGTGGATCTATAGATTATGAAACGGGAGAGTTTAATTTTGTATTTTTACCTTTAGAAGGATTTGAAATGGTTGAAGACTATGAAACTTCTTGGAAAAATATTATAGATATATCTCCATCTGGATTTTATACTCCTGATGACACTGAACCGTCAGATGATGTGTCGCCTAAACCAGTATTTTTAACGCGCAATGAAGGTTCAAATGAATCATACACGTTAAGTAAGGTTACAAGTGATATTACGATAACTATAAATAATGCTGTTAAGAAAAAAACTTTTGAAGTAGTATTTCCACAAGTCGAGGGAATAAAGTATATAAAATTTGAAGATGGTGATTCAGAAGGACAAGAAGATTCTGATTATGAATTGCCTTTGGAAAATACTGTAGATTACGATGCCACATTCAGATTTGAGGTCAAAGCGGAATATGGATATGATATATCTGATATGCAGATTAGATATGACGTAAATAATTATCTTTCTCCGGTTAATGGTATGTATTTTATAAATAATATAAGAAGTGATATTAATTTGGAGGTATTATACGTTGGTAAAAATAATTACAATATAAAATTAAAAGGAGAAAATATTACTTTTTATGATGAAGATGATAAAAATCCAATTACGAATGCTTCGATAGAGTATGAATCTGGGGAGTTTAAATTCAAACTAAAGCCTAATATAGGATATGATTTAAATTTGGAAGACGTTACATTTGAGGTAGACGGAGTACAATATGACCATAATCAGGATGATTCGGATCAGATAAGCCTAAAAATTCAGGGACCTGACGATTCTGAAATATTTATAATATCTAATGTTGAAAAATCTGTAACATTAGTTGCGAAAGGAGCAACGAAGCAGGAGTATAAAATATATTTCCCACTGGACACAGAAGGCATAAAATTTATTATGGATCAGACGATTGAGGAATTCAAAATAAAAGTTAATAATGGTGTGGTTACTGAAGTAGAGAGTTCAGTAGATGATTCATTAGAAAACTATAAATTAACAAATGACGAGGGTACAGAAATAGATGGTTATAAATTAACAGATAAGGATGGCAATGAAATAAAAGAGTTCGAGATAGAAGTTAAAGATAGTGAAATTATAGCAGTAGTAAATACAAGCAATAACAATCTCCTGGAAAACTATAAATTAACAGATTCAAACGAAGTAGAAATAAAAAATTTTAAGTTGGTATTAGAAAATATTGCCGTAAAAGAAATTGAAACAGTGAAATATTTATCTGAACTAAAATTTTACGTTATACCTAGAAAAGGACATCATACATCTGATTTAAATGTTAGTATAGATCCTGTAGATAGCGCGGATATAAATTATATTGACGGTGGATATACGCTTAGTATGATTCAGGGAGATTTTTATGTAAATGTTTCTGATGTAGGAAAAAATAATTATAAAGTTTCATTTGAAGGTGATGGAGCTGAGTTTTATGATAGCAGTAGTATTAAGATAAATAGTGTTTCTCTGCAGTATGGATCAAGTTATGAGTTTAAAATACAATCTGCATCAGGATATGATGTAGGAAGTGGATATAAACTTTATATGTATAACCCACTAAATCCAGATGATAAAGTGGGTATTGATTCAACAGATGAAACTAAAGGCGGTAATTTAAATGACGGTGAGGATGATGATGGAAATCCAATAGCCGGTACTGCTTTGTCCGAATCAGGAAGGCTTACTTACCTAATATCCAATTTACAAGATAATATGGTCATACACATAGAAGATGTAGCGAAAAATACGTATAATGTTTCCCTCCCAAGTGTTCAAGGAATTGAGTTTATAAGCGACGATTCAGAAGAAGTAATACACGGTGGTGACTTCTCATTTAAGATTAAAGCGCTTGAAGGATATACTATTGAGGATATTAAAGTGTGGGCTAATTCGGATGTTATAGAACTTATAAATGGCCAGTACACTATTAATAATATAACAACTGATATAGTTATTAGCGTAGAGGGTGTACAATCCACAAAGGTAGATTTTAAATTTCAGTATGTCGAAGGCGTAATTTATAAGGATACAAACGATAACATTTTATCTACGTTAGACATTCTGAAAATAGATAATGGATCTAGTTATAGTTTTAAAGTTGATCTGTCTTCTGGATATTCTGATTCTTTAAGTGAAATGGAGGTATACGCAAATAATAGTTTAGTAAAAGAAAAAATAGATGATGTAAGGGGAGTATATACTGTTAATAATATTACAGAAAGTACCACTATTACAGTCGAGAACGTTAAGATAAATTCTTATATAGTAAAGTTAACAGATACCACAGGAATAGAATATTTGGATAGATATGGGGACAAAAAACTTAGCAAAGAAGAAAGTGTAAACTATGGTGATTCATTTAGCTTTATGATAAATCCTATAGAAGGGTTTGTAGGTTCAGATGTTATCGTAACCGCTAAGGGGCAAAGCACAGATAAAGTTCAGCTTACAGCAATAGATGGGGTATATACTGTTGAAGATGTACAATCTGATTATACGATCGTAGTTGAAAATGTAAGCGAAGCAATATACAAAGTTGAGGTTAGATTGTCAGACGGTGTACATCTTTTAGATGATAGTGGTAATGAATTGTCCACTAGTTTAACAGCAACACATGGAAGTGATTTGTCTTTTAGACTTTCTTTAGATGAGGCATACAATAATTCTATACCTGAGGTTACGGTAAAGGGAAGCACTAATAAAATTACTCCGGTGAATAATGTTTATACGGTTAAAAGTATCGAAAATGATACCATAGTAGAAATATCTAATGTAAGTAAAAATACGTATGTGATCAAGTTTAAAGAGACAGAAGGAGTAATATATAAAAATGCAAAAAACAAGGTATTTACTGATTCTCTAGAGGTAGAATATGGTGGAAGTTTACAATTTAAAGTAGTTCTCAAGGATGCTTACGATGCTTCTTCTCCTTTGGTCCTTCTTAATGATAAAGACGCTGTAACTCAAAGTGGTGGAACATATGAGATTCCCAACGTAATGGATAATGGAGAAATAACTGTTGAAAATGTTGTTAAGAATAATGAGAGTAGCGTAATAGAGATGATAGAGGAACTTGATGAGCAAATAAATTCTGCTGATAGTACTACAGCAGTAATAGAAGCAAGTAAGAAATATAATGCCCTTACTGATGATGAAAAAGAACTGCTTACAAATCTTTCTAAACTTAAGAATGCTCAGGAACAGGTAGCGAAAATTCATCATACTTCTAGTGGCGTAACTGTAACGGGAATAGACTGGAATATAAAAGTTGAAGCTATAATTATGGATTACGATCAGGAGACGGTAGATAGACTATCTGAAAAAATGGAAAGAAAATCTGTTGTTTCCTTGTACGAGATTAAACTAATTAATACTTTAACTGGAGAAACATATGAAATACCTTATGGAAGTGAAGTGTCAGTATCGATTCCTGCGCCTGATCTTGAAGGGTATCAAAATGAAGTTGTAGTACACGAAAATT
>CAYQCM010000036.1:0-9048 GCA_964416045.1 uncultured Eubacteriales bacterium
AACGGTATTGGATCATTCTCAACTGCATCTGGTCCCCTATTCCTTTGTAAATGATCTACCACTTTGTCGATGTTGTTTACAATTCTTACCAAAGGCGCAGTTTTCTCAGTATTAGGATCATCAGGTCCCTTAGGTTGAACTAGTTGATCTGAAAGATTACGTAAATTTTTCGCTGTAGCTCTAAGATCCCGCACAACCCCAACAAGATCAGCTGAACCTAGATCAGGATTTTCTGCTGCAGCTTGAGGTAGAGCTAAATCGTGGACGAGGATCTCAACCTGTTCGCCGACCTTTTTCCATTTTATAATGAAAACACTTGCAATAATAGAAAGTACCGTAACAGATGCTAAAGCGCAACTAACTAATACATTATGTACAACTCGGTTAATTTCCAAAAATATCACTCCTTAAAAAATCTAATTTCTTTGCCTAATTGCTGATAATAAACTGCTTCCCCCGTTCACATTTCTAGCTACTGGACCCACCACTCCATTTACATTTACAAATGTTGTATTCATACCTAAATTAGCACCTTCACTAGTTGCTTCGTATCAGATAATAACGTGCAAAGATGGTACGTTATAGATAATAGTGAAATACTAGCAGAAACTATAAAGAAGCTACTTAAAAATTAATTAGCATCCATGCTGTTTTTACCATCTAATTAAGTTTGTTTTATTAAAATGTGTATAATATGTAAAACAACATCTACATAATATTATAATATCATATTATTTTAATTTTTCAATATATTTTTACAAACATTTAATTATAAATTAAAGGAGAATTCAATGCTAAATCATAATTATTTTAATGAACTTCCCATAGAATCTTATAGAAACAAATTTATATCTAATTTAAGTTTACAATATCCATTTATAAATGTAACCAACAAATTTAAAAGTTTGTGTTCAAGAAACATTACTGTAATAACTATTGGAAATATGGAAAATTCTGTACTTCTTTCCGGAGCGTACCATGGTATGGAATGGATTACAACTTTATTATTATTAAAATTCACCAGTAGATTATGCGATAGTATAAATCAAAAAAAAGAATTTTTCAATATGGATATATCAAAGTTCATAAACTCTAGAGGAATTACTATTATACCATGCGTTAATCCGGATGGTGTGGAAATTTCTCTCAGAGGACCAAAATATGCAGGAAAATACTATGAATTAGTTGAAAATATAAGTGGTGGAGACACTTCTAATTGGCAAGCCAACGCTAGAGGAGTAGATCTGAATCATAACTTTAATGCAGATTGGGAAGACCTACATTTGAGAGAACAGCAATCTGGATTTACAGGTCCTTCACGTACTAGATTTGGTGGTCCCCACCCTGAAAGTGAACCCGAAACCCAAGCCATTACAAAGATATGCCGAGAAAATAATTTCAGTCATGCTCTGGCTTTTCATAGTCAAGGGGAGGAAATTTATTGGAGCTATGGAAAAAATACTCCTGAAAAATCCGAATTTATGGCAAGGGTTCTTTCCAGCGTGACAAATTATAAAGTATGTTTCCCCGAAGGATTAGCCGTAGGAGGAGGATTCAAGGATTGGTTTATAACTGAATTTAAAAAACCTGGTTTTACAATAGAAATAGGTAAAGGAAAAAATCCTTTACCCATATCCGATTTCGATAATATTTATGAAAAATTAGAATATATGCTTCTTCTCAGCACTATAATGTAGTTTTACTTAATTTCCAGACGGTTCTAAAAGACCATATTTGCCATTTTTACGTTTATACACCACGTTTATTTCATCTGTTTCACAGTTGGTAAACATATAAAATTGATGTCCAACCAAATCCATCTCTAAAATTGCCTCTTCTACACTCAGTGGCTTTACCGGTATCTTTTTGGTTCTTGCAATTTCAATCTTATTTTCTCCTGCATCAGATGCGTCAAATTTAGTATGAGCAATATAATCATCAATAACTTCGGATCTAATTTGTTTTTGAAGTCTTGACTTATTCTTACGTATTTGGCGGCCAATTGCATTTATTGCATTGTCTAAAGATTCGTTCATATCGTCAGTATCGCTTTCGGAACGGTACACCTTATTTTGATGTCTTATAGTGATTTCCACTCTCTGATATTTACTTTCAACGGTAACAGTAACATAAGCCTTTTCACTTTCACCAAATATTCTATCAAATTTGGCAAGTTTATCTCTTACCATGTCTTTAAAATCATCTCTTAAATTTACTTTTCTTCCAGTTATTATTACATCCATAATATAACCTCCCAATTATTAACATAAAATTCTGGTAGTATCATATCATAACACATATTAATTTACAAGTTAAATGGTAAAAAATGTAAATTAATAAGCCTTGCCCCAATATACTAAATGTTTAGCGTCTTCCCCGCAAACGGCACATTTATCTGATATTTTATCGTCCAATAATGATATACATCTGGAAGAAACTGAAAATTCCTCTTTTAAGATCTCTTCACATTTTTCTTTTCCACACCACATTGCTTTTATAAATCCATGCTTTTGATTACATATCTTATTAAAATCATCTTTCGTTTTAGCTTCTCTCATTAAACTATTTCTTTGATTGAGCGCTTTCTCATATAAAGACTCTTTTAGTTTTACAAACACTTGCTTTATTTCGTTATCCAAATTATCTAAAGGAGCAAAACTTTTTTCACGGTTATCACGTCTAACTAAAACACATTGCCCTTTTTCAATATCTTTTGGGCCTATCTCTAATCTAATCGGTACACCTTTCATTTCATACTCAGAAAATTTCCACCCCGGAGTCTGACTAGACTCATCTAATTTAACTCTATATTTTTCTTTTAAAATATTATATATTTCTCTAGCTTTTTCAAGTACTCCCGGCTTATTCATACATATTGGAATTATTATTATCTGAATAGGAGCAACGTCCGGAGGCAACACAAGCCCGTTATTATCGCCGTGGGTCATAATAATACCACCGATTATCCTAGTGGACATTCCCCAAGATGTTTCATATGGATATGATGGCTTATTGTCTCTATCCTGATAAGTTATATCAAAAGCCTTGCAAAATCCATCTCCAAAATAATGACTCGTTCCAGATTGAAGTATTTTTCCATCATGCATCATGGCTTCAATAGTATATGTGGACTCTGCTCCTGCAAATTTTTCTTTGTCTGTCTTGCTCCCTTTTATAATTGGCATACAAAGTTCATTCTCACAAAAATCAGCGTATGTATTAAACATTCTCATTGTCTCGTTTTGTGCATCTTCTTGTGTTTCATGAATTGTGTGACCTTCCTGCCAATGGAATTCTACAGATCTTAAAAATGGTCTTGATGTTTTCTCCCAGCGTACCACTGAACACCACTGATTATAAAGTTTTGGAAGATCTCTCCAGGAGTGAACTTTTCTTGAAAAATACTCGCAAAAAAGAGTTTCCGACGTAGGCCTTATGCAAAGCCTTTCTTGTAATTTTTCACTTCCTGCATGTGTTACCCATGCAACTTCAGGTGCAAATCCTTCTATATGATCTTTTTCCTTTTGGAGCAAACTTTCGGGAATTAAAAGCGGCATTGCAACATTTTCATGTCCTAAATCTTTAAATTTCTTATCAAGTATCCTTTGTATATTTTCCCATATTGCAAATCCGTAAGGTTCTAATATCATACATCCCCTCACGCTAGAATAATCCATAAGTTGAGCCTTTTTTACTACATCCGTATACCACTTAGCAAAATCTTCCTGCATATCTGTAATTTCTTTAACCAATTTTTCCTGTTTGCCCATACTTTTCTCCTTATTACTATATTATTTATAATTTTCATTATAATCTTTTTTCTTTTTATTGAAAACAATATTTAATAAAATTACAATCAAATAAATTAGACCCATAACTATAAATATTCCTACCATACCTTCAAACGCTAACCACAAAGATTTCATTATATTTTCATTTAAAACAGACCCTATAAGAGAATCAAAATTCAATTCCATATTATGCATAAAATTTTACCCCTTTTTTAATATAGTCCAAAATTTCTCGCTAAGGAAAGTATCATTCCTCCGGCTACTACTGAACCAATTTGTCCGGCAACATTTGCCCCTATAGCATACATTAATATATGATTTTGGTTATCTTCCTTAAGCGCAATTTTTTGTACGACCCTTGCAGACATCGGAAAAGCTGATATTCCTGCTGCACCTATCATTGGATTGATTTTCTTGCCCTTTGGCAAAAATATATTCATAAACTTAGCAATAATAACTCCCCCGATCGTATCAAATATAAATGCTATAAGTCCTAATAATATAACGATTATTGTACCAAAAGACAAAAAACTTTTTGCTTGCATTTGAAATGATATTGTAATACCCAAAAATATTGTAATTATATTCGCCAAAGGTCCTTTTGGCGCTAAAGACAAATTTTCAAGTCTTCCACATTCTCTTATTAAATTACCAAACATTAAAAATCCAACCAGTGCTACCGATTCTGGCGCTATAAGTCCTGCAATGAATGTAACTACTATAGGAAATAAAATTTTAGCCGTCTTTGAAACACTATCCGGATTATAAGGCATTCTTATCATACGTTCTTTTTTAGTTGTTACTAACTTTATTGCAAATGGTTGTATAAGCGGTACAAGCGCCATATAAGAATATGCTGCAACAGCTATCGCTCCCTTATAGTCACTGCTCAGCCTTTGAGAAACCAATATAGCCGTAGGACCATCGGCAGCTCCTATTACACCTATTGAAAAAGCATCTTTAAGGGGAAATCCCAAAAGTGCGGATATTATAACAGTTATAAATATTCCTAATTGAGCAGCTCCACCGAAAAACAGTGCTCTCGGATTACTCAAAATGGGACCAAAGTCTATCATAGCTCCTATACCTACAAATAATAAAAGCGGTAAAGCCTCCGATGACTCTATTCCTATCTTAAAAAGCCACTCTACTATACCATTTTGTCCTATTACTCCGGTATTTGGCAAATTTACAAGTATAGTTCCAAATCCTATCGGTAAAAGTAGAGACGGTTCAAAATTTTTCTTTACGGCAAACCATATTAAAATTAAGCCGATCGTCCACATAATTATCATCGGTAAATTAATTTCTTTTACTATATCAGTTATAAAACTAAAATTTCCCAAAAGATTATACCCTCTTTTTACATCAAGTTTATATAATCTCTATTGTTTGAATAATACTGCTAAATTATTCTTTATTATTATAATCATCTTGTTTAGGAGATTTTTTGTTAGAATCATTATTTTTCCCTTTTTTCGGTATAAGAACAAATACTACTCCCGCTACTGAAATTGCAATTAAAGATATTCCCCCATATAAAAGAATCCATCCATCACCTAAGAAGTTCATTACTCCTTCACTGGACTTTATAAAATCTAATTCACTTGTATTTTCTTCACCGTCACCATTAGTATTTAGATATACAAAAAAATCGTTTCTTGGTTTAGATCTTGAATATGTTAAGTCTCCCAATAAACTAAAAAATAATATTGTAAATACACTGATAAACATAATTAAATTTTTTATTCGAACTTTCATTTATTCATCCCCAAAAACTTTAATTATAAAGCGACATAGCCTTTTCTATATTACCTTCTATAATAAGATTTATTGAATTTTCTATATCTTTTAGAGTATCTTCTATAATATTATTCTCTTCTTTAGAAAATTTAGACAAAACCCAATTCGCTAAATCCCAATCTTTATTAGGTCTTTCTCCCACTCCTACCTTTACCCTGGGGAAATTACTGCTTGATGATAGATCTATTATATTTCTTACTCCATTATGTCCACCATGCGTTCCACTTCTTCTTATCCTTATTTTACCTACAGGGAGCGAAATATCGTCAAAAATTAAAATTACTCTTTCAGGCGGTACCTTATAATAAGATATTATCTTTAAAACACATTCTCCACTTTTATTCATAAAAGTTTGCGGTTTTAAAAGTAAAACTTTATTTTTCCCCAGATTTCCGTATCCATATGTTCCGTCAAACTTACTAAGATTTAATTTTATATTACTTCGTTTACAAATATAATCAATAGATAAAAATCCTACATTATGCCTCGTGTTTTCATATTTTATACCTGGATTTCCAAGCCCTACGATTATATAATCAATGTTTCCAATATTTTTACTTTTATTTAACAATTTACCAAGTATATTCAATTTTTAATACACACCTCTAAATTATTTTCTTATTCTTTATTTAAATATATATTTTGTATAATACCCACTCCTAAATATAAACACGCAGTTGAAGACCCCCCAGAACTAAAAAATGGTAAAGTTACTCCCATAACCGGAAGCAAACTTAAACACATTCCAAGATTAAATATTGTCTGACAAGCCACAAGTCCTATAAATCCAAAACAAATATATGCTCCTAAATCATCGCATGACTTCTTTGCAATTATCGAAACTCTAAATATGAGCAAAAATAAAAGAAGTATTATAAGGGAACACCCTATAAATCCTAGCTCTTCTCCTGCCACGGAAAATATAAAATCACTTTCCTGAATAGGTACTACTCCATTAGCTACTCTTTCTCCTTTAAAAAGTCCACTTCCGGCTAACCCACCAGAACCAATTGAAAGTTTCCCCTGGATTTGCTGGTATCCCATATTAAGAGGATCCATCTCAGGATTTATTTGATTTAAAAGCCTCTGTTTTTGATAATCAGCTAAAACATAATTCCACACTAAAGGTACTAAAGCTACTCCCAATATTATTACTGATACAAAATATATAATTTTTATTTCCGCTATAAAAGCAATAAACATAGCTATACATAAAAATATTATGGCAGCTCCGTCATCGCCTTGTAAGTGAGTAAGAACTACAGGTGTTATGGCATGAAAGCAAAGTAAAATAATACTTTTAAATTCATTTAACTTGCTTTTTGCTTTTAAAATTGATATGTGTTTAGAAAAAGTAATTATAAATCCTATTTTAACAAGTTCTGAAGGTTGAAAAGTTATACCTCCGGGAAGTTTTATCCACGCTCTTGCATTTATTCCGGACGATCCTTCAACTGTAATACCAAAGATTAGAGTATATATTATAAATAACACACAAAGTATAAAAATAATCTTGTATTTTTCCGCTACCGCTTGATAATTTACGGACTGAAGAATAACCGCACATAAAAATCCTACGATTACCGCAATAAATTGAAGCGTAAAAAAATTTGCTCCTTCTCTTGATACGCTTTTTATAAGTAATAAGCTATATGAGGAAATAATAATTATAATGGTCCATAAAAACTTATCACCTAAGTTTAAATAATTAAAAAAATTCTTAATTACCTTAGACAACTACTTTTCCTCCTATAAATTTATAAAACATAAATCATATCCAATACAAAACAAGCTTGTAATCTGCATATTACCAGAAAACAAGTCTTGATTAAATTATATATATTATCTTTTTGAAAATTGAGGTGCTCTTCTTGCTGCTTTAAGACCGTATTTTTTGCGTTCTTTCATTCTTGGATCACGAGTTAAAAATCCTGCTTTTTTAAGTTTTTGTCTTAAATTTTCACTGTCATACTCAAGAAGTGCCCTTGAAATACCATGGCGTATTGCCCCTGCTTGACCTGTAACTCCACCGCCGGATACGTTGCATACTATATCAAATTGATCTTGAGTTTCTGTAAGAACCAAAGGTTGACGTACGATTAATTTAAGAGTTTCAAGACCAAAATATTCATCTATGCTTCTTGAATTTATCGTTATTTTTCCAGTGCCTTTATAAATCCTTACTCTGGCTACAGAACTTTTCCTTCTTCCCGTACCATAGAAAAAAGATTCTTTATTATACATTATTCTACCTCCCATAACTCTGGCTTCTGAGCTGTATGTCCATGATCTGCGCCTTTAACCGTGCGAAGTCTTAACATTTCTTTTCTTCCAAGCGTAGTATCAGGAATCATTCCTTTTACTGCTAGTTCCATAGCTTTTTCAGGTTTTGTTGCCATTAAGTGATCATAATGTATAGTTTTTAGATGCCCTATATATCCTGTGAAACGGTATCTGCATTTTTGAAACAATTTTTTACCTGTAAGAACAGCTTTATCACAATTTATTATAATTACATGATCTCCGCAATCTACATGCGGCGTAAATACAGGTTTATGTTTTCCGCGAAGAAGTACAGCAGCCTCAGAAGCTACTCTTCCAAGAGGTCTACCTGCAGCATCTATAACATACCATTTATGTTCAACACTACTGCTCTTTGGCATATAAGTAGACATTTTATTAATTCCTCCCCATTTTTTACTCTATAAACAACTTTTTAATGATACCACTGCTTTAAGGCTATGTCAATAATAATTTGAGATAATTTTAATTTGAATATATGTTATCTCTTTTTTTCTGATATATTCTCCGTTTATCTTCCGAATTCTTTTAAATGAAAAAATTATTTTTAAAAATGATCTTAACTTTTTTGCCTAAATTTTAAAATATACTTGCACTTACATTTCATCTTCATTTACTATATAAACGTCCGTTTTATATTAAAGATGTTCTTACTGGAGGTAAAATTAATAAAAATGATAGGTATTATATGCGCTATGGAAGAAGAAATAAATAATATAATATTAAATATGCAAAATGAAAAGTGCGAAACCATTTCTTCCAAAAAGTATACTCTCGGGACGTTTATGGGAAAAAGATGCGTAGTGTGTTTAAGCGGTATAGGTAAAGTAAATGCTGCTATAGCTTGTCAAACCATGATATTAAAGTATAGTCCAGACGCCATTATAAACACCGGAGTTGCAGGATCATTAAGCGACAAAATACAAATTGGAGATATAGTAATCGGTGAAAATGTAATTCAGCACGACTTTGATATTTCAGCCTTTGAAAACAGAAGAAAAGGTGAAATACCTGGAATCAATTCTTATAAAATCCCTTGTAATAAAAATTTAATTGAAAAAGCTGATCTGTCCTCCAAGAAAGCAAACATTTCATCACATATCGATAATATACTTACCGGAGATCAATTTATAAACAGTAAAGAGAGGATAGA
>CAYQCM010000036.1:9058-10990 GCA_964416045.1 uncultured Eubacteriales bacterium
GATAGAAAACTTAAAAAGCACATTTAGCGGACTAGCTTGTGAAATGGAAGGAGCAAGTATTGGACAAGTATGTTATATTAATAAAATTCCTTTTATAGTAATAAGAAGTATTTCTGATAATTCGGACAATTCTTCTCAAAATGATTTTAAAATTAATTTAAAAAAATCCTGTCAAAATGTATGTTACTTTCTATCTAAGTTCATTTCGACATTTTAGTAATAATGATTATGCATATATATAATAATTATGTAAATTGAATAATTTTATATATAAGGTAAATCATAAAATAGCTTATATCGTAGTGAATATGTTATATCAGTCAATAAATTATGTGTAAAATTACCTGTTGTCTTTTAAAATTTAAAAAATTATTGAAAATGATTACTTTTTCTTGTTTTTATGATACAATGCTATCAATTAATAATAATAATAATATTCTTTGATTTTTACGAGGTGACATATGAGTTTTTTAAAGTTTTTATTTGGAAACTATAGTAAAAGAGAGCTAAAAAGAATCAGACCTATATGCCAGGCAGTTCTAGACCTTGAAACAAAATATCTTAATATGACAGACAGCAAACTTTCTTCACAAACAGGCATTTTAAAAGAAAGATTAAAAAACGGTGAAACTCTAGACGATATCCTTCCGGATGCTTTCGCAGTATGCAGAGAGGCCTCGGATAGGGTTCTTGGCATGAGACATTTCCCGGTTCAAGTGATAGGTGGAATAGTCCTGCACCAGGGAAGAATAAGTGAAATGAAAACAGGTGAAGGTAAAACGCTCGTCGCTACTTTACCCGCATATTTAAATGCTTTAAACGGCAGAGGAGTTCATATAGTTACCGTAAACGATTACTTAGCAAAACGTGACGCCGAACAAATGGGTAAATTATATAGATTCTTAGGCCTGACTACGGGAGTTATAAAACACAATACAAGTAAGGAAGAAAGAAGAGGCGCTTATAAGTGTGATATCACATATGGCACAAACAATGAATTTGGATTTGATTACCTTCGTGACAATATGGTTATATACAAAAGCTCTAAAGTTCAAAGAGGTCATGCATTCGCTATCGTTGACGAAGTTGACTCCATACTTATCGACGAAGCCAGAACCCCTCTTATCATATCAGGAGAAGGGGATAAATCGACAGAACTCTATACAGTGGTAGATAAATTCGCTAAAACTCTAAAACCTATGAAGGTTGCCGAGATAAACGCTAAAGAAGATACCGATGAAACATTCCAGGATGGAGATTACGTAGTAGACGAAAAAGCAAAAACAGCTAACTTGACCCCATCTGGAGTAGAAAAAGCAGAAAAATATTTTAATATCGAAAATCTTACAGATCAAAGTAATATAACCCTCCAGCACCATATCAACCAAGCTATTAAGGCTAATGGAGTTATGAGAAAAGATATAGACTACGTAGTTAAAGACGGCGAAGTTATAATAGTTGATGAATTCACAGGTAGACTTATGCAAGGAAGAAGATATAATGACGGTCTTCATCAGGCTATTGAAGCTAAAGAAGGAGTAAAAGTTGAACGTGAATCTAAAACTCTTGCCTCTATAACATTCCAGAACTACTTCAGACTCTATGATAAACTCTCCGGTATGACAGGTACCGCAATGACTGAAGAACCGGAATTCAGAGAAATTTACAAATTAGACGTAATCGAAATTCCCACTAATAAACCTGTCAAACGTAATGACCTTCCTGACGTAGTATATAAAACAGAACAAGCTAAATTTAATGCTATTATAGATGAAATTATAAAATGTAATGAAACAGGTCAGCCGGTACTCGTAGGCACAATATCAATAGAAAAATCAGAACTTCTCAGCAAAATGCTTAGAAAAAAAGGCGTACCACATGAAGTATTAAACGCTAAAAAAAAAAAAAAAGAAGCGGAAATAGTAGCGCAAG
>CAYQCM010000037.1:0-10980 GCA_964416045.1 uncultured Eubacteriales bacterium
ATTTCATTTAGTTGTTCGTCTGTACCAGTTTCATAAAAAGTTAAGTTGTCCGATTCAAATATTACGTCATAATGGTTTATAATAACATCTGATATAGTTATTGTTGTATCTTCTTGTACATCTTCTAATGTGAATGTTATGCCATCTTCTTCAACTTTGTTGGATATGGTTTGACCTGATACTTTTGCAACAGGAATAGATTGACTATATTCGTTAATAGGTGTGATTTTAAATTCCAAATCTCTGCCCTGAGTTACCGGTGTTGAAATAGAGGTTATATTCACACCATCAGTAGTTTGTACCTTCACGGCTTCGGCAATAGTTATACTTTTATCTTCCATTTCAAAGTTTACCATATAGGTATCAGTCGGAATTTTTTCTACGTTAATTACGGTATTATTTTCAGATATTTTTAGTTTATATACGTCTTTGATAGGAGATAAATCTTGTAGTTTAGTTATTAATCCTGATTGTACTGTTATATCTTGTCCTGAATTATTATTTATAGTAAACTTTAATTCTTGTCCATATTCAACTAGTATATGATCATTGCCTTCTGTTGGAATTGTCCCAGGTGCTCCATCATATCCACTTATACCTTCAAAAGTGATGGTTTCATCAGGTGATATTAAATAGACTTTACATGATGATTTTATAGGTGTTAAATCTTCATTTAAGGATAGTTCGACATCACCACTGATATTATATATGTCTGTCCGATAGCCAGTAATCTCATTGTTTGACATAATACTAATATTTTGTATTTGTGCTACAGTTTCATTTCCAGAGTTATTAGAAATAGTTAAGATATCAAATAAGAGTTTTCCTTCACTATCATATTTGGCAGGAAAATAATATCCAGTATCTGCTTCGAGTAGTATAGAAATAGATTCTTTAGTATATATTATACCTGATATGGTACTATCGTTTGAATCATTTTTAAATTTTAATCCCTCTTTATTTGGAATGGTGATTTTATGGTCCGTGGTTTCTATGTTGGTGATATTAATTATTGTTATTTGACCGGTTTGTTCAGTTTTATAAATTCCGTCAGTTGGTGTTAGTATCATATTTTCATTAGTAGGAACTGTTACGATTATACTGTCTATAGAATTTGTTCCCTCTGCCGTTATTGAAAATTGATAGGTAAGGGAAGATGTATTTCCGGTATTTCCGGAATTTTCGAAATTTATGCCCCAATCACTGAAATCATATGTTTTCCAAGTGTCAGTGTTTTCTGAGTTTAGTTTGTATTGGATTTTTACTAGATCGTTTAAGTTATCGTGCTCTGTTGATTTAAAATACAAGTAATTGTCTGAGTCGCCATATTTTAAAATGTTGCAGTTGTCCTTTACGTCCGATAGTGTAAATGTTTTAAATACGTTTTTTCCTTCAGTATCAGGAGAACTTCCCGATTCTGTATCTTCTACTGTTTCTCCTGCAATATCAAAAGAATTTTCCAATCCTAAATCGGTTATTGACATATTTCCGGATAATAATTTAAGATTTATATCTGAAAGGTTACTGTCTGTTGGCGTTATTAAAACATACCTATCATCATCGCTATCAAATTCCAGTTGATCTATAGTGCCGTTATTATTTTCAAAGTTTACAATTTCCAAAGTACTGTGGGTTGCCTCATAATTCGAAAATTCAATGTCTACATAGCATTTTGTACATTCATAATTACTAGAAGTACTAGAATTATTAGCTGAAATAGTTCCATTTATTGTAATTTTACTAATATCATCTATACTGAATTGTCGATCAGCTATTTTGGAATAAAAGATCTCACCTGTGTTAGTTATTTTGAAATTTACTTTTAAATCTGATGTTGATGTTTGTTGTATAAAAAAGTCAGTAATGTTTTTGCCCTCGGTAGGATATTCTTCTGTAAAAGAAAGCATTGATGTGTCGCCCGAGTATGTTGCGGTGTCAGATGTAGGTATAGATATAGATATACCATTAGAATTGTTAGGTTGTATTGAAACATCTTCACTTAAGTTTGCAGTTATTGTTGATGAATTATCATTTTCTTTTTCTTTGTATGATAAAATGTTCTCATCTTTTGAGATGCTAAATGAAGCTGTTGATGGGATTGTTACTTTTAGGGTATTATTTGATGATTGTGATACATTTACATATGTTGTGGCTATAGTTGTTTGTATTGTTTGTCCTGTAAGTGATGTTTGGCTTTCACTTGTGTAGTTTACTTCTTGGACGTTAATATTTTCATTTCCGCCAAAGGTAGCTGTACATGTGGTCGATTCTTCCGTGTCTTTTTCTGTTTTTGCACGTATAGTTAGAGTAATTCCAGCCGTTGTTGTTAATCCATTACCGTTTTCTTTTCGCAAGTCTACATGCCAGATATCTCCATCTAGCCTTTTTGTACATTTATATTCTTCTTTTGATGCCGTATTTGTATTTTTATCTTCAGCGGTTATGTCAAATTCGTTTTCTGTATTTGCCCAATGGTAGCCATCGTCAGGGTATACAGTAAAACTGAAATTTGAACCATAGTCTATATTAATACTACCTTGGTCAGTCAATGCTTCGAAGTAAGTATCCCCTATAATTAGGTTCGGGGGATCGCCGTTTTCATCAGTACTTTCCTTTTCAAGTTCAATATTTATTTTTCTTAGTTCAATATTTTCAAATTTTATAGCTATATTGGAGGTTATGCATTCTACTTTCCATTTAGAACCTTCTTCGATTGTACTGACTGTGATTCCGTCGGGTACGACGAGTTGTATATCTGACCCGTCAGCTTCTTTGTATGCTTCGTTAAGTTCTATGGAAAATATTAGTGTTTGTCCGTACAGTATTTTTTGTCCTAAAGCCACGTTTATTTCTTCGTTTGGCTCTATATAATCACCAGCATCAACTGAGGAAACCTTTATAGTTCCTGCTTTTTCGATGTCCACATTTTCCGCATCAAATGTTACTGTATATTCTTTTTTTTCTATATTATTTATCCATATTACAGATACAGACGGATCTGTTAACTCTATAGAATATATACTGTTCTCAGCCCGTAAGGAAGAATAATCGTAGTTACCACTTGTAACATTTCCATTGTCGTCAAACCAGTCTTCAGAAACCAATCTTACTTCAAAACCACTGTCTTTAAATTGCTTGTCAAGTTCAACTTTAAAGGATATAGAACTTCCAACAGTGAAAGATTTACCTATAATACTTGTCTTCTCATCTGATGCATCAACTATATCTAATAGTCTATCGTCGCTACTATTCTTCATTTCATAAAGTTCTCCTGCAGTATATCCTATATTGCTATTTTCATTTCCACCTATTTTTATAGTAACCTTGTTTTCCTCATCAGCTCCATATACAGATATTGTACCAGAGGATGATATATTACTTATATCATATACCCAGTATTTTTTTATGGCGTCAGTATCATAAACGGCTTGATCGCCTTGCATTGTTATTGCACCGGCAAATGTTTGATAGTTTACGGTTTCGTCGGGCTGATCTATAGAGTCTATATTTGATAGTACTTGAGATGGACTTATATTTTGGGTTAGGGATTCAATTTTTTGTCCATTTTCATCGGTTGGCGTATATGATGATGTTATTTGATTTTGTGTATAGGAATCATCTACTTCTACAATATATCGATAGGATTCGTCTGAGGAAAGGGAAATTTTCTCCAGAGCCTCATTATTAGTATTGTAGATTTTAATGTTATCTGATGTTTCTATGTTTACAGTATTTTTAGGTAAGATATTTATTTCACTTGCAAAAAAACTGGTTATAAATTTTAGACTTACCGTAAATAGAAAAAATAATACGACTGAAAGTAAGATTATAATGCTTTTTGACTTTTTATAGTGTACATTTTCAGTATTAATATTTTGGTTTTCTTTATTCATAATTGCACCGTCCTTATTGATATAAATGCTATTTTTTATCATTATATTGATTTTAATTTGGTATTATAACATAAATGTCATGTGTTCTCAATATATTTTAAGCTATTTGTATGTTCATTTTATGATAAATATATAAATGAAATCTTAATAAAATAAAAAATTCTTTATCTGGAAATGTTTTAGATAAATTTATTATTTCCAGCCTAAAGAATATTTTGTATTAATATTTAAATTTATGATTTTTAAAGCATAATATATTTACTTTGTATATAACCGTTTCCATTTTCGTAGCTTACTATATACCAGTCTTCCCATTGTCCGAGTATTTTAATATTGTTTGTTTCAGATATAGTTGTTTTTATTTGGGAATTTAAGTTTGGGCGAAACATGACAGGAGCTTTACACTTACATTTGCATTTTTTTGGTTTTTGTACACCACAAAAAGGTATAGCAAAGAATTCAAATATGGACAATGCAACATTTAATGCAATATTTTCTATATTTTCGCGTAGCCATTTTGATTTATGACACGTGCTATGATCTCCAAGATGTATAAGGGTAGAGGGGATATCCTTGCAGATATTGCAAGATACAGGGCACATTTTAGCAGTAATACAGTTTAATTCATTTTGACATAATTTCTTCATATTATTCGTTATTATTCCAGCTATTCTTTTACTCTCACAATTCCCTTCCACATAGAAGGTGTTAATATTTTCTTTATTTACGTTATTGTTTATAAGGCCGCATTTACTTCCGGAGGTGAGAGATAAATATAAATCACATTTTTTAATGTTAAAGGTATTTTGAAAATTTTTGCTGCAAACTCTTACATACGATATTCCTGCTGTATCTAGATATGGGATAATCTCGTCTATTATAAGATTTATGTAATATTTCGAGTCTCCTCCTCCGCTATAATTACAAGTATCGTTTATAAAATTATTTAAGTATACTATTGACATAATTATTTCACCTCATATAAATTATTTACCATAGATAATTTATATGAAAAATATTTAAAATAATGAATATGAATTTTTTAAAGACATTAGTTTTGAAAATATTTATGTAATGGATACTAACAGTAATAGTGTTAGAAGTTTAAATGAATATTTGCATAATGCTAAATAAGAAAATATATAACCAAATCCACCTAACTTTATATTGGTAGATTTGGCTTACATATATTAATTATATATTTCAGTATTATTCCAATGTAAAGCTAAAATAAGGATCGGTAGTACCGTTGGATATTTTTTTTATAAAATATTTTAATTCGGATGTGTAAGGTTTAATCAATCCGTGATTAAATATTTTCCCCGTAATGTTTATATGATTATAATTTGTGGGGAGGATAATTTCGTAAAAACTGTGATTTGGAAGTCTATAGTATATATTGCCAAGCAAATTGTGTACGTCAGAAGGAATGGTTGAAAATTCTGCTATTTTTACAGTGTTTTGCTTTTGGATATAGCATATAGCATATCCGTCATTTGTGTAAACATTTATTCCGTCCAAAAATTCATTCATATTAAAAGCGTATTCAATTGACGATTTATCCCATATAGTATCTCCAAGATTAATATGGTTTTTGAGATGAATGTTAAATACATTTTCAAAAGAGAGATTTTTTGTGCATATATTAGCTTTGTGCATGAAATTTTTCATCTGAAAATTACTGATAATAACTTTTTTATATTTATAAAAATTTTTATACCCTAGTTTATTGTAGAATTTAAATAATTTTTCATTAGCGGGTATTAGTATTGAGGCTCTGTTGCCTCTTAAGTATGAGATCTGATTTGAAGCGTCTATGAGTCTAGACATATATCCTTTTAAGCGATATTCGGGCAGAGTAGTTGCAGCATATATGTAATCCACCGGAATAAGGCCACTTTCTCCGTATATTTTTGTTGGAATAATGTGTAGAGAAGATATTATTTTATTGTTTTCTATGCAGACAATACAATTATTAAGGTCTACTTTATTATCAAAGAAAAATCTTACGCAGCTTTCGGTTTCATCAAAACCTATTTTCATATTTTCAATAATTTCTTCCTTCATAGAAGGGGGCGCTACTTTAAAAATCATTTTATTTTTACCCACCTAAAACTGCATCATATTTTTTCATTAAGATTACTGGATTATAAGATAGTTTTGATTTTCTAAGCCCTGGAATACCAAGATCTTCTTCTCTATTTATATATTTAAATCCAAGATCATATAATATTTTTGAAAACTTATAATTTATTACACTATAAGATCCAACATAGGATTTAAAGGCCTTTTCAAAATGTATTACGAAGATGTCATCATTTATTTTTTCGCCTATAGTTAATGCTATTATTTTCTTGTTTACCTTTATTACTGCGCCTAAAAGTTCGAGTTCATCGTAGTATGTTAAACATTTATGTATTGCAGTTTTTTCAGGTTCAATATTTCCGTTTATTTTAAACCATTGGTCGATAAATTTGTAAACATCTAATATATTTTCTTTTTTAATTTTCTCATATTCAAAACTATATAATTTTTTAAAATTATTAATATGATTACGTTTATTATGAAATTTTTTTCCTGAGAGCGTGGCAAGTTCTTTACATGAATATATGTATTCCCACATGTTTCTTTTAGGAATAATTTCAAATTGATTTGGAAATTCGTTTTCTAAGTATTCAAGTTCTTTATCGGTTATACCTGTAAATATAAAGGGAACGTACGAGTTATGGATTTTGTGATTTGAAATCATGAGATTTATAATTTCTTTTGGGTTTTTATCGGTAAATGGGAAAATGTATTTTATGGAATCAATGCCGCAACTTTCAATAAGATTTCCTTCATAATTACATATTTTAGTGTTAAAAATATTTGACCATATGTATATTGTTCCAAATGCGGCGTCAGATCTAATATAATATGTTTTTTTCAATATATTATTTACCCATGTTTTGTCTTGGATGGTTGGGGGATAAAATTCTAGGTTCAATTAAGAACATCTCCTCAGGTAGTGCCTTAAGTATTTCTTTATGGATATTTTCTTTGTCCTTAATTTTATTGTTTAACACGCATTCTATTATGTGCCAGTTATCAAAATCGGCAACATATTTTGAAATTTTTTTACATTTTTCTAAAAATTTTATATTGTTTTCATGTAAATCCTTTTTACCATTACTATTTAAATATCTTTTTTCCATTAGAGCTTGTGAGATTTCTACAGGTACATCTAAAAATATTACTTTGTCAGGTACCGGCAGGTCTAATTTATTATATTCATAATCATATAGCCATGACAAATATTTATTCCACTCTCCTTCGGGAAGTTTTGACATTTGGTATATGGGATTAGAAGTAGTATATCTGTCTGCAATAATGATATGACCATTTTTATATAATTTAGACCATTTTTTCTTGTAGCTTACGTATCGGTCTGCGGCGAAAAATGACGACGCTGCATAGGCATTTACAGATGAAGGGTCGTCTCCAAATTCGGAGTTTAAATACATTTTTATAAGAGACGATGAAGGGCTGTCATAATCAGGAAAAGAAATATATGTAGTATTTGGATTTAGTTTTTTTATGTGGTCATATAGAAGTTTAGTTTGAGTTTTTTTACCGCTCCCATCTAGCCCTTCAATAACGATTAACTTTCCTTTCACTTAAATTACTCCTTTATTTTATTAAAAGTGTCTCTTACTTCTAAAATTTTTCCACACGTCATATTTCCTTCGCTGCAGCTGCCTCTAGTACATGCAGGACCAGCGTTACAAAAAATATTTGGCGAAACTTTTATAACCAGTTTCAGCATTTCTATAGCGACCTTCCTTATTTCCCATTGTGCTCTATTGCAACACCTGTGTGCAAAAAAATTAAGAAGACTTCTTGCATTAAAAGTGCATATTATTTTTGTTTCACACGCGTTTGGAAGGACGAATCTTGCATCTTCAATGGCTTGTTTTTCTGACAATCTTTGTGCTGTTTTTTCATCCATCCCGCTTTTCATCATTATTTCTTTATGATGATTTTGAAGAATATTAGTTAAACTATCGTAATGATCCTGCGCTTCGTTCATAGCTTTTAAGAATTCTTCTTTTGCTTCTTTAATATTTTCAATTTCAGGGGGCACAATATATTCAAATTGAGCTTCTTTAACGTAACGCTGACTTTGTACGCTATAAGATGCGATTCTGTGACGCGTAATTTGAGCAAGGAGTGCTCTTGATACCCCTTCTATACCAAAAGTAAAACTTGCATGTTCTATAGGGCTTTCATGGCCTATTTTAGTAAGCATCTTAACAAAAGACCTTACGTTTTCATCGGTTAATTTTTCTCTTGTTTCTTCAATAGTTGATGGAGAATAACAAAGTTTGGCAGCTGAGGCTATAAGTTTTTCCGGATCTTGTGTATATGATAATAGTTTTACGCTTAACATTTTTTCACCTTCAATAATTAATTATATAGTCTATAATTTTACACCATTTGTTTTTTAAATGTATTACAATTTTTAATTTATATAAATAATAAAATCTTCTATTTTAGTAATTAGATATTACTATATAATAGAAGAAATGTTATGTAAATTAATTTAAATATTAATTATATATACTGTTGATACTACTCCATTTTCAGTGTCAATTTTTAAGTTCGGTTGTTGTAGAACAACAAGTACGCTTGACAAGGCGAAGCAGCCAGCCATATAATCCGATTCCTGTTAAAAATACTGAAGCACCTGCAGCTATGCCTAGTCCTACTATCACATCATAACGTAATTCAGTTATTAACTCTTGCTTAAAGCCCATATCAAACATCCTTTATATAAATTTAATCTTTATTAAATTATATCATTTGTTAAATTTTTTGTCAAGTTTTTTAATTTATTTATAACCACCATGTTTTAGTTTCAGGAAATAGATTTTTTTGATTTGCTAGTATTAATAAGGAATAAGATTTTATATTTTCAGTATTCATATTATTTTCTCCTAATTTATTTGAAAACTAATACATATATATCTTAATTATACTATTTTAATTAGTTTAAGTCAATATTAAAGTTATTTTAATGAACACACTTTCTTCTTTACCATATTATATTAATGTATAGAAATAATTTACAGAAAACAAAAGTGAAAGGAGATAAATATTTTGAAAGATTTGTTTTTAGAAATGAAAGAAAAAGAATATGGTATATCACCTTTACCAGAGAATTCAGTTATAGCTATGGCATATATACCTTTCCAAAATGCTAAAAAAATATATAATCTGGAACAAGGACTTTGTAGTGGTACCATTTTTCCAGAACTAGATAAACCATTCGAGCCGTGTTGCAGAGGTGAAAAAGTATGACAGAAAGAGAAATGATGCTAAGAAGAATATCTAGTATAGATTTTGCTATAGTGGAGCTTCATTTATATTTAGATACTCATCCTAACTCTGAAGATGTTAAAAGAAAACTTTCTGAATATGAGGAAAAAAGTATGGAACTTGTATCAGAATATGAAAAGAAGTATGGATCTATTGTATCAGGACAAACTAGCGGAAACGGTTGGGATTGGATAGCTAATCCTTGGCCTTGGGATAATGATGAGGGGGCAGAATAAATGTGGGTTTATGAGAAAAAATTGCAATATCCTGTAAATATAAAAAATCCAAATCCAGAACTTGCAAAAATTATTATTACTCAGTATGGAGGTCCGGATGGAGAACTTGGCGCTTCACTTAGATATTTAAGCCAAAGATTTTCTATGCCGTATCCTGAACTTAAAGCTATACTTACTGATATAGGTACTGAAGAATTAGCACATCTTGAAATGATAGGAGCAATAGTTTATCAACTTACAAAAAATCTTTCTGAAGATGAAATAAAGAAAGGTGGATTTCAAGATTATTTCGTAGATCATACAACAGGTATTTATCCTACGTCAGCTAGTGGAAGTCCTTATACGGCTGCAAGTATGGCAGTAAAGGGCGACCCTATTACAGATCTTCATGAAGATTTAGCAGCAGATGAAGCCACTATGTAAAAACAACTTAAGGTCACTAAATCCCACTGTTAAACCATTTAACAGAATAATAAATTTTCTACACGAATAAAAGAATTCGTGTTTTTTTATTTTAAGAAAGAGGTAGTAAATACTTATGAGAATTTTTTTGAGTGGATAAAGAATATCAAGATGTCACAGCTCTATGCTTAAAATTATGTATAAAAAATAAGCCTATTAAAAAGGCTTATTTAATAAAGTTTATTTATCAAGATAATGGCAACGACATTGATATATTTCTATTATGTCATCATTTACAGAGTACAGAAGTCTATTTTTACTATCAATTCTTCTACTCCAGTATCCTGATAGATTTTCTTTTAATGGTTCAGGTTTGCCTATTCCATTAAAAGGGTCTCTGGCTATATCTTTTATTAATTGATTAATTTTTTTTAGTGTCTTTTTATCTTCTGATTGCCAGTACAGATAGTCTTCCCAACCTTCAGCAGAAAAAGTAATTTTATTCATCTTCCATTTCCTCTAGTTCCTGAATTGTTTTTGTTACGGTCTTTCCGTTTTGAAAACTTTGAATAGATTTTTTAATCCTTTTCATATTTTCTAAGCTGTAAAAGTTATCTGTATGAGTTGTTATTTCAAATGGTATTTTTCCTTGCCTAACAGCTTGACGTACAAAAATATTAAGTGCAGTTGACATAGTCATACCTAAATCATTAAATAAGCGTTCTGCTTGTTCCTTTAAATCTTTTTCCATTCTAATACTTATATTTGTTGTTTCAGACATATTAAAACCTCCTCATTATTTATTATATACATTGTAATATATTTTGTATATATTGTAAATATATTATACTACATCAAATTAAAAGGAGCGAAGGTAATGGAACATGAAGTCAAAAAGATAAAGATAGAAGATTTTGAAATGCCAATCAAATATGTAACAAAAATAGAAATGAATGTAGATACAGAAAAATCTCCAACATTCAAAATAATGTTAGAAGTTCCATTTTCTATAGATTTATTAAAAAATTTTATATTTTTTGAGTAAAAGGAGTGAAGGAAATGGAAAATGAAATAAATTTTAAAAATGCAAA
>CAYQCM010000038.1:0-10613 GCA_964416045.1 uncultured Eubacteriales bacterium
AAATCGCAACATTTCATTAAAATTAAAAGACGGCTTTGATCTAAATTGATTTGTGACTCAGAATAATCTTACTTAGGATATCCAACATCACCTTCTCCACATCCTGAAAATATTAGAGGAATAGTTAATATTAAAGTCAGTAATTTCATTTTTTTCATAATATTATTTTCCTTATTCATATATTGGGTACTTATTGCATAGGGATTTAACAGATTTTTTAATGTTTTCTTTGTTTTTTTCAAAATCTTCAATAGATAAAGATATTAATTTCGCAATTTCACGCATATCTTCTTTATTCATTCCTCTGGTAGTTACTGCAGCGGTACCTATACGAATACCACTGGTTACGAAAGGTCCTCTTTTTTCATTTGGAACAGTGTTTTTGTTTACGGTAATATTTACTAGATCTAAATTATGCTCTAATTCTTTACCGGAAATGCCCTTATCGCTGAGGTCGACTAACAGTAAATGGTTATCTGTACCTCCGGAAATCAGTTTAACGCCGTTTTCAAGTAAACTTTTTGACAGTACTTTACAATTTTCCACCACGTTTTTTTGGTATTCTTTAAATTCAGGCTTCAAAGCTTCACCAAAACATACAGCTTTAGCAGCTATAATATGCATGAGAGGTCCACCTTGTATTCCAGGGAAAATTGCTTTGTCAATATCCTTAGCGTACTTTTCTTTGCAGAGTATCATACCACCTCTTGGACCTCTTAAAGTTTTGTGAGTAGTTGTTGTCACAAAATCAGCATACGGTACGGGATTTGGATGAAGTCCAGCTGCGATAAGTCCTGCAATGTGTGCCATATCAACCATTAGATATGCACCGCACTGATCAGCTATTTCTTTAAATTTTTTAAAGTCTATAGTTCTAGAATATGCGCTTGCTCCGCAAATTATCATTTTTGGCTTATTTTTTAAGGCGATCTCTTTTACTTTATCATAATCAATAAGATGAGTTTCAGGATCGACTCCATAAGGAATAAAATTATAAAATTTTCCGGACATATTTACAGGTGACCCATGAGTGAGGTGACCACCTTCGGCAAGACTCATACCCATTACAGTATCTCCGGGTTTTAGCATTGCAAAATATACAGCTGCATTAGCTTGAGAACCCGAATGAGGCTGTACGTTAGCGTGATCAGCACCGAATATTTGACAAGCTCTTTTTTTAGCTAAATCTTCTGCTATATCTACAAATTCACATCCTCCATAATAGCGTTTCCCCGGATATCCTTCCGCGTATTTATTGGTTAATATACTGCCCATAGCAGCAAGTACTGCAGGAGAAACAATATTTTCTGAGGCTATTAGTTCCAAATTATTAGATTGGCGATTGAATTCTAAATTTATAGCTTCTGCAATTTCCGGATCGAATTTTTTTATGAAGTCTATGTTTTCTTTAATATACTTTGACATTATGTATGGTCACCTTCCAAAAATAAATTTCGAAGTAAATTATACAATTTTATACTTATTGGTACAAGCTAATAAATGTAAAAATTAAGTTATGTACAAGCAGATAAAAAAGCTTCTCTAATATTTTTTGCTCCTGTAATTTTAATTTTGTATTTATTAATATTTTCTATGGATTTGAGGTTATAGTAGGGGACGATTATATGATTAAATCCTAATTTGTCTGCTTCTGAAATTCTCATTTCCAGGTTTGATACAGAACGTATTTCTCCGGCAAGACCTACTTCTCCAATAGCGACTGTATCATTTTGTAAGGGAGAGTTTTTGAGGCTTGATATCAATGATAGCGCAACAGATAAATCTGCCGAAGGTTCATTTAATTTTAATCCTCCAACAATATTTACATAACAATCCATATTGGAAAAAAAATACCCCGCTCGTTTTTCTAGTACGGCTAAAATTAGGCAGAGCCTGTTATAGTCGAAACCGGTTGACATTCTTCTGGGATTTCCGAAACTAGTTGCGGATACTAAACCTTGAACTTCTGTAAATAACGGACGTGACCCTTCCATTATACAAGCAATACATATACCGGAAACGCCAATAGGTCTGCCTGAAAGGAGCATGAGGGAGGGGTTTTCTACTTCTTCGAGGCCTTCATGGGTCATTTGAAATACTCCTATTTCATTTGTAGACCCATATCTGTTTTTTACAGCTCTTAGTATTCTATAAGATGTTTGACTGTCGCCTTCGAAATAAGAAACAACGTCTACGATGTGTTCTAAAACTTTCGGACCTGCAATGGCACCGTCTTTATTTACGTGACTTATAATTAATATAGGTATTTCTAAGAATTTTGCAGTTTTTAGGAGCATATTTGTACACTCTCTGACTTGCACAATACTTCCGGGAAGAGAATTAAGTTCCTGATGATTCATAGTTTGTATAGAATCTATTATTACGATATCAGGTCTGGATGATTTAATTTCTTCAACTATTGATTCTATGTCAGTATTGGTAATGATATAAAGATTTTCATTTTTAATATTTAGCCTTGAAGCTCTTAGTTTTATTTGCTTTTTAGATTCCTCTCCTGAAATATAAAATATTTTCAGGTTTTTATTTAGGAAATTACACATTTGAAGTAAAATAGTAGATTTACCTATTCCGGGAGCTCCTCCAATTAAAACTAATGATCCTTTTACAATACCACCTCCAAATATCCTGTCAAATTCTTTAATGCCTGTTTTATATCTAATTTCATTTGAAATATCTATAGATGATAGATGTTCAGGAGGAGAAATTTTGTTAGGGACTTTAATTCTGTTTGAAGAAGAAACTTCTTTTATTTCTTCATTCATAGTGTTTCCTTGTCCGCACGACGGGCAAATGCCATTCCACTTTACAGATTCAAAGCCGCACTGACTACATACAAAAATGCTTTTTAATTTTTTAGCCATAATATTATTCTCCTGAAAATCAAATTATTTTTTTATAATTGAAAATTTTCCGGACATCTCCGGTGAGATACAAATTTGATATGATATATCTACAGGTATTAAATATAGATTATAAATATAATTGGAAATTTCGTTTTTATTTTCATCAGAAATTTGTTTAAAGTCATGAGTTACGTACCTAAAAATTATTTTTTTATCTTTTAAAAATTCTAATTGATATAAAATTATACTTTCAAAATTTGATATAAAATCGTCTATATCCGCTACTGTAATAATTTCACCATTTTTATCAAACGTTAAATCTTTTTCTCTTCCAACAATTCTGGATATTGTATGATTTGAATCAAAATTTTCAAATTGATTTTTAGTAACTTCGGCTACGTCTCCGCTTCGGTAGTTAAATAAGGGCATGAATTCATTTTTTTCTGACGATATTAAAATAACGTATAAATTTTTTGATTTATCTAGTGGATCTAAATTAGCTCGTAATTTTCCCCTGAACATTTTCATATTACCATCTTGTGTTTCTAAAAAGGCATATCCAAATTCAGTAGACCCGTAGAAATCCAGAATTGGACAGTTAAAGTGTTTTTTTAAATATTTTCTAATATTTTTATTTGTAAACTCATAACTTAGGGTAATAATTTTTGGAACATATAAAGGTTTAGATATTTTATATTTTTCTTTATACATTAAAAACACTGATAAATATACAGCATCTGCCTCTATGTAATAGGGTTTAAAGAAATTAATTTCATCTATAATTCTATTTATATCTTTGGGTGTAAAAGAAAGAGGGTCAAATTTAGTATTTACGTATAAAATATTTCCGGAAATTCGTTTTTCAATGGTTGACTGCCCTAAATGGCATGTTGTTCCGGAACAAACAGCAGTTGTAAATATTACTTTATTAAAATTTTCCTTACCTGAAAGAATTGGAATTTGCGAATATAGTCTACTGTATTCTTCTTTCCACCAATTTTTTTTTCTCATGATTTGCATTCTGTCGCTAGTTGTGCCTGATGTTGAAGTGAATTCAAGCTGATGGTTTTTAAGTGCGTTTTCTAGTTTAGGGTTCATAAAATTATTTGGAAAATTTTTAACGATGTCGCTTTTTAATAATTGTGGATAACCGTTATACATTTTTTTTGTATTTTTCCTATTAAATAAATTTTTATATATTGGCAGTAATTTAAGATTTTGTTTAACCAGCATTTTTATCCCCTCACATTGTTTTTTTAAAATATTCAAATATTTCGTTGAATTTATATAGGTTCGTCAGAGTTTTTTCCGGATGACCTTGAATACCTATTGAAAATATATTAGGATCTTTATGCTCTATGATCTCTATTATATTATCTTCAGATAAAGCCCCTATTTTTAAATCATTTCCCAATTTTTTTATAGCTTGATGGTGCACTGAAGATGTAAAATAAGATGTTTCATTAAAAAAATTATAGGTTTTACTGTTCTTGTTTATGTTTATACTGTGATAATTAATAAATCCATCATCTTCTATAGAGTGTTTTATTTTATTATCTTGAGGAATTTCCTGAAACAATGTGCCTTTATGGGCCACATTTATTATTTGCATTCCTCTGCATATACCGATAACTGGTATTTTTAGATCTATGGCTTTTAAATATAAACTTATTTCAAATTGATCCTTTTCTATATTTGGTTTTAAAATTATAGGTCTATAAAACGGTTTTCCAATACCTTCTATATCTTTAGAGTATATTATTTCAAGGTTATCTCCATAACATTTTGGATGAATATCTTTTCCTCCGGGTAAAATTAAACCGTCTATAATTTTTAGTATGTCTGTAATTTTTTGGGGCGGAATATCAGTAGGTATTATAAAAGGAATGGCATTTAATTGTTTAATAAGGTTAATATATGAGTTGTTAACGAAAGTAATATATTGTTTGGCTGAAAAATTTAAAGGTATAGATGTTTGTTCAGATGTTATTCCTATAATTAGCTGTTTAATATAAATCACTGCCTTTTTACATTTCACAAACCTTTTTTATATAGTCAACTATGGCTTGTAACTTAATATTATCGTTGTAGCTATTCTTATCAAAAAAATTCTTGGGAATGTTTCTTTCTCCGGATTTTATACAAGACTGTACGAATATCCCGAGTAAAGGATTTACTTCCAGTACGTAAAACTTATCGTTTTCTTTAGACTTAACCATGTCTATTATCGTAGAAGTTATGTCCATAGCTTTGGCGGCTTTTAGTGCAATATTTTTTTCTTCATTTCCTATATTTATAGAATTTAGGTGACCTCCTGAACTTATGTTGGTTTTAAATGAGTGGTTTTTGGATCTACTGTAGCTGCCGACGATTTTATTATCAAATATTTCTACTCTATAATCATGATCATTAAAATCTATAAATTTTTCTATATAATAATTAGAGTAAAAATTTTTAGTTGCTAAAACATAATCTTCAAACTGCTCTATATCATTAAATTTAATTATGCCATATCCTCCATAATTGTCTCTCGGCTTAACTAAAAAGGACTCAAATTCTATTAATTTTTCTTTTATAGTTTTAGAAATAGTGTTATTTGGAATAAGCAAAGATTCGGGGACGTTTATATTGTTATTTTTTAAAATAAGATTAGTAATAAATTTATCTTTACATTTAAAAAAAGATCTAGTATCATTTATTACTTTAACTCCTGATAGTTCTATAGCTTTTAATATATCTTGCTGGTGGTTATTTTGATCGTCAGCATTCATATGATATAAAACGTCAAGTTTAGTTAGATCCATATCTTCTTCGGTATATACTTTACCATTTAAGCAGTAACAATTTCTCATATCAAATGAATTTATAACTTCAAACCCTGATAGTTTAAGTTCTTTTATTAATTTTCTTTGTATTATATTTCCTCCGTCGTTATTATACATCCATAGTCCAACTGTTTTCATAATATCTTTCCTTTATTGTTTAAATTTACTATATATTTGAACTATTTTTTCTGGCGAATAATTTTTATTAATAAGATGTACCATTTTCATAGCTGGGGAGTCTAGATTATCTGTATTTTCAATTAAATATTCCAGGAAAATTTCTTCTCCCAAGTTTCTTCTTTTAAGCCCTTCATATGACATGAAAATTATGTCCTTAATAAATTTAAAAAGTTCACTATTCTCCAGAGCACTAATTATATTATTTTCGTAAATAAATATTTCTCGTAATTGTGAGTTTGAGTATTTTTTTATAATTGAGGGGAAATATTTATTTATGTAATATTCAATTTGATCTAGATTTTCAAGTATTCCAAGACAAAATGCACTCGGTGAAAAAGTCCTATCAAGCGACTGCTGACAATCGCTACGAATTTCAACTGTTCCTAATTTAGTAATTTCTAATGGTTTATATGATCGAAAATATTGTATGTCATTGTATACCGGATCAAATTTTATTTTTTCAATTTTATCTTTATATGTAAACTTATAACCTAAGAAATTTTTTTGATTGAAGTAATCTTTTAATTTTATAGGAGTAAAAAAAATAAATGTATTGTTTCTATATACGTAGTAAATTGATCTATCTAAAATATTATCTATTACGTCATTTATATTGTTAAGTTCCACGTCAAATCCATTGATATTATTTTTATTATGGGAAAAAATGCTATTTTTATATACTAAGTCTCTAGTGCATAAACAATTTTTATTTCCTTTTTTAAAATCAGGATTTAAAGAATTTGAAAATAATATAGCTTTTATCCATTCTATTTTTGAAATTACGTTTAAAAATCTAGGAAGATTAGATAGGTCAATATCTAAATGTGTTTGCACAGAACAAACATAGGAAAAGAAGTTGTTATGCTGACTTATTTTTGAATAATTTTTTAAAATATTTATAAGAGAATAAATTTTTTCATATCTGTTATTTTTAATTGCGCTTGGATTTGTAAACTTATAGTAAGGATTAAATCCTAATCCTGTCATAGTGTGATTTTTTGATATTAAGATATTATTAATGATATTAAAGTAATCATAAAATCTTTTAGAAATACTGACTATATCTTTATCTCTATACATAGAGAATTCCAGAGTATTATAAGAGCATTCAAAGCATATAATGTCTTTATTAATCGAATTTTGGATGGAATATATTCTTTTGTCTGTGTCGGTGGCTAACTTTTTGAAATTATGATTATTAATTAAAAAGATCATTATTTTTTGAAGCATACATATATCTACTGGTTTTTTATTAAGATTTATTACAGGAAATTCTAACTCTATTCCTATAAAATTTTGTTTTTTTATAGAAATAGGGTTTATAAATGTATCATATATATTTTGAGTTAATTTATCATCATATTTCATTGTATAAAGTATTCTTTCTATTATTTTAAATCATAGTCACAAGATTAGAATTGCATCCTTTACATATATCCATGTTTCCAAGTCTATAAAATCTTTTGTCTAATAATTCTTTTAACGAATTTTCATTTATATTTCCTATGACATTATTACTTCCAAAATCTTGGAAACATCCAAGCATGTCTCCTTTAAAGGTTATTAGTGCACTGCTGTCTCCGTGAAAACAATATTTTTTACTTGTCGATTTTTTAGATTGCATGTAGCTATTAAATATGTATCTGTCTTTTATGCAAAATTCATCTTCAATGGGGAGGAGATGAAAGTGATCTATTAAGTTTTGCCTTTTTTCCATATTATCTTTAGATGTTATATCTCCCCCACGATTCCAAATAGGAAATATGTATAGACTATTTATATTTTTTTTATGAAAAAAATCAATGGTTTCTTCAAGGTGGTCGTATATAGTTTCTCCTCCTACAAGATGTACCTTTATTTTTTCCGGAATAGCATTTGTAAGATTATCAATATTTTGCCATACTTTATAATAATCAAGACCACGGTGAATTTTTTCAAAAGTATTTTTGTCAAAAGAGCTTACAGATAATCTTATTACATCAACATTTTTACACGCTTCTATATTGTCTTTGTTCATAGCCACAGCAGTTGTTATAAGTGCACTTGTCACCGAAGATTTTTCGCAAAGACTTAACATTTCAGGCAGATGTGGATGTAAAGTAGGTTCTCCTCTTCCTGAAAAAGTAATTTCCCATATGTTATTTTCTTGGGCTTGGTCCACAATGTTTTTTAAAGTTTTATAAGACATAAATCCTTTTTCTTTTATTTGACTCCTTGGGCACATAGCACAATGAGCCGGACAATTTGAAGTAAGTTCGATATTTATAAGACGTTTAATTTTCATTTCAAAATCCTTTACTCAATAAATTTTTTGATATCATATAATGCGTTTATTAATTCGTCGACATCTTTTTTAGAGTTATATATGTAAAGCGAAGCTCTAATTGCACCATTTATTTTGAAGTGTGAATATAATGGGTGGCAACATTGATATCCAGCATTTACAGCTATACTTTTTTCCCTATCAGATAAAAGTCTGGACACATATTTTATATCAATAGAATTATTTCTAGGCAAGAAAGTAAATATTGGTATATGATTATTAGAAACATTAAACGGAAGGTTTATAAATTCAAGATTTTTAAGTTTATCAAAAGCATATTGATTTAACTTTTTCAAATATAAATATATATTTTTTATACCTTTTTGCATAATATAATTTATAGATTCACCAAACGCTATTACATTTTCTATTGTGGGTGTACCTGCTTCAAAGCAGTATGGAGGGTCTTTAAAAATCATTTTATTTTCATTTATCTGATTTATCATACCTCCTCCAAGCTTAAATGGTTCAAAAGAGCGCATAAGTTCGTCTTTTATATACAATATTCCCACACCGGAAGGCCCCAACATTTTATGTGCAGAAAACGCCATGAAATCACAATCTATTTTTTTAACATCTATAGGCATATGGGCTATAGCTTGAGTAGCATCTATTAGTGAAAGTATATTGTTTTCTTTGCATATTTTTATAATGTCCTCTATAGGTTGAATATTACCCGTTACATTTGATGCGTAAGTAATAGTTATTAGTTTTGTGTTTTTAGTTATTTTTTTAAGTATCTCATTTACATCTATCATACCGTTATTATCTATATTTACAGTTGATAAATTTGTACTGTTTAGCCATGGAAGATAGTTTGAGTGGTGCTCAAGTATGGAATTAATAACAACATCATTTTTATTTAAGTTGAGTAAATTTTTAATTAGGTTTATAGAGTCTGTGCAATTTTGAGTAAATATAATTTCATTTGGAAGAGAATTAATATATGAGCTTACTAACCTTCTTGTATTTTCAAAATTCATAGATGCTTTTTCAGAAAATGGATGATCTCCTCTAAAAACATTAGAAGTATACGAGTAGTAAAAATCGCATATAGAATCTACAACTTTTTGGGGTTTTAATGTAGTAGCTGCATTATCCATATATATTATGTTTTTATTTTTATTTATTAAGGGAAAATCTTTTACAGTATTTCTATAAAAATCGTCCATAGAAATATCGTTTTCCATAACCTGACCGCTCCTATAAAAAATCTTTGGATAACCAATCCAAAATGTATATATTACAATGATCAGAGTTTTGATATTGATAACCCGAGTATTAAACTTTAATTCTATTATAAATACTTATATTATACTATAGTGTACTACAATGATAATCGTATTTTCAATATATAATAAGATGTTTAAATTTTTATAATATAGATTAAAATAAAAAGCTAAATTATAATTTTTTATTTATAATATAGCTTTTTTATATTAGTAATACTAAGAATGAGGAATTTTTTTAGAAGATTTTTTAAAATTTTTCTTTCTAAAATTTTTGTTAAGAGTAGCTAAAAAATATAATAATATTATCAAAATTAATGTTCCAATGCTACCCAAAAAAGGTATTGAAGATAAAAAATTTATAATAACCATTATTATACTTTTTTTTACGTCATCTTGAGAAACTAAATTTGTATTTGATAGGAAAGTATCTTTATAAAAAAAATCCACATTACCTATGATTTGATTTTTTTTAACGGTAGCACAAATAGAATTAGGAAGATTAAAAGATAATCTTATTTCATTTTTATCAAAATTTTTTGGGAGAAAAACGCTAATATCTTTTTCCGGATATAATAAAAGTTTATCTTTTTTCCAAGCCAAATTTAATTTAATTTCATTTATTGGGTTTCTTGAGTTAGTAAGTGGAGTAAGAGAAAGTTCATTAAAGGCCCATGTGTATAAATTTTTAGTTTCGATAATAGCTAAATTTTCTTCTATTTTTTCTCCTAAATTATTTTTTTTAGGGGTTCCAAGTATTATGCATATATAACTAAGGGAATCTTTTTCGGCGTAAGATGCCAAGCATCTTCCGGCCTGGTTGTGCTGACCCGTTTTAATACCCTTAGCGTATTTGTAATAATATTTTTCTCCTGAATTTGGGTTTATAAGCTTATTTGTATTGATTAATTTCGGTCTTCCATCTTGAAATACGTTATACTCTACCGTGGAAACTATTTCTTTAAAATGGGGAAGATCCATTGCATATCTTGACATTAAATACATATCCATTGCAGTGCTGTAATGATCTTCATTGTATAAACCATGTGGATTTGTAAAATGAGTATTGTTACATCCAATATCCAAAGCTTTCTGATTCATTAAATCCACAAAATTTTCTATGCTTCCTTGTCCTACATAATTTGCTAAAACCATAGCGGCATCATTTCCGGACGCTACCATCATACAGTAT
>CAYQCM010000039.1:0-10356 GCA_964416045.1 uncultured Eubacteriales bacterium
ACTTTGCTTCTGCTTCTTTTTTATTATCTGGATTGGCATCTGGATGATATTTTTTTGCTTGTTTTCTATATGCTTTTTTAATTTCTTCATCCGAAGCGCTTTTACTTATTCCAAGCACTTCATAGAAATCTCTTTTTTCAGCCAATTCGCATGTCATTCCTTTTTTGAAGTTTTTATTATTAAATCCCTCTGTATAAATTATTTTCAGAGGGATTTTTGGATTGTAGTAATTTTATAAATTATTTTTGATCGTCTTTTTTATCGTCTACGTTTTTGTAATCTGCCTCATATACATTTTCTGAATTAGTATTATTTGAATCTGTAGATTGAGAAGCGTTAGAATCTTGATTTTGAGCGGATTTTTGATATAATTTCGTAGATACTTCATACATGGTTTTTTGAAGATCTTCCATATCTTTTTTAATGTTTTCAATATTGTTTGATTTTATAGTTTCTCTAAGAACTTTTACTTTGTCGTTTAAAGTATCTTTATCAGCACCTTCAATTTTATCTTCACTGTCTTTAATTAGTTTTTCTACAGCATAACAAAGATTTTCTGCTTCATTTTTTGTGTCAACTTCTTCGCGATGTTTTTTGTCTTCAGCAGCGTATTGTTCGGCATCCTTAACTGCTTTTTCGATATCTTCTTTAGACATATTAGTACTTGAAGTTATAGTAATATGTTGCTCTTTACCTGTACCGCGGTCTTTTGCAGTGACATTTACAATTCCGTTAGAGTCTATATCGAAAGTAACTTCTATCTGAGGTACGCCTCTTGGAGCCGGAGCAATGCCATCAAGTTTAAATAGACCTAGTTGTTTATTGTCTCTTGCAAACTCACGTTCACCTTGTAAAACATTTACTTCTACTTGTGTTTGACCGTCAGCTGCGGTTGAAAATACTTGGCTTTTCTTTGTTGGGATGGTTGTATTTCTTTCAATTATTTTCGTCATAACCCCGCCCATTGTTTCGATGCCCAGGGATAGAGGAGTTACGTCTAATAAGAGCAATCCTTTAACATCTCCACCAAGAACACCTGCTTGTATTGCAGCGCCGATAGCAACGCACTCGTCCGGGTTTATTCCTTTAAACGGATCTTTGCCAATAAGTTTTTTAACTGCCTCTTGTACGGCTGGAATTCTCGAAGATCCACCGACCATCAATACTTTGTCTATTTGGGAAATTGAAAAACCGGAATCTTTTAATGCTTGACGTACAGGCTCCATAGTTTTCTCTACCAAATCAGAAGTAAGTTCATTAAATTTAGCTCTGGTTAAAGTTAGATCTAAATGTTTTGGACCACTTGCGTCAGCTGTTATAAATGGCAAATTTATTGAAGAAGAAGTCATGCCGGAAAGTTCTATTTTAGCTTTTTCTGCAGCTTCTTTAAGTCTTTGCATTGCCATCTTGTCGGAAGTTAAGTCTATTCCTGATTCTGATTTAAAAGAACTTACCATCCAATCAATAATTCTTTGGTCGAAGTCGTCTCCGCCAAGTCGGTTATTTCCGGCAGTTGCAAGAACTTCTTGTACTCCATCTCCCATTTCAATAATAGAAACGTCAAAAGTACCTCCTCCTAAATCGTATACCATTACTTTTTGATCGTTTTCTTTGTCTACTCCATATGAAAGAGCTGAAGCAGTAGGTTCATTAATTATTCTTTTAACGTCAAGACCTGCTATTTTACCTGCATCTTTTGTTGCTTGTCTTTGGGCGTCTGTGAAGTAAGCGGGAACAGTTATAACAGCCTCGGTTACTTTTTCTCCGAGATAACTTTCCGCATCTGATTTTAATTTTTGAAGTATCATAGCGGATATTTCTTGCGGAGTGTAAGACTTTGAATCTATTGTTACTTTATGAGAAGTACCCATTTCTCTTTTTATAGAGCTTATTGTACGGTCAGGATTTGTAATTGCCTGACGTTTAGCAACCTGACCTACCATTCTTTCTCCGGTTTTTGAGAAAGCGACTACTGAAGGAGTAGTTCTATTACCTTCTGAATTGGCTATTACTACGGGTTCGCCGCCTTCTATAACTGATACGCAAGAATTTGTGGTACCTAAGTCGATACCTATTATTTTTGACATAATTTATTTCCTCCTAAAATTTATATATTTTTTATAGAAATTATTTTTTAATTTGTAACTTGAACCATTGCGTGTCTTATGACTTTATCTCCAACCATATAACCTTTTTGGAAAACTTCTGATATAAAATTTTCTTTATCATTATTTTCATCTTCAACATGAGAAACTGCGTTATGAATGTCAGGATTAAATTTATCGTCTGTTTCCCCAAAAGATTTTACGTTTAGTTTATTAAGAGAATCTAAAAGTTGATTATTAACTAAATTTAGTCCTTTTTGATATTCTTCACTGACACCTTTCATGGATTTTAGGGCTAATTCCAAACTGTCTATTACTGGTAAAATAGCAGATATTGTATTTGAAGTAGCATTAGAATAGATTAATAATTTTTCTTTTTCACTTCGTTTTCTATAATTTTCATATTCTGCGGCTATTCTTAAAAATTTATCTTTATATTCTTCAAGACTTTTTTTTGTTTGTTCTAACTCTAAAGTATATTCTTTTTCTTTCGTGTTTTCAGAGGGGTCTTCTTTAGAATTTATAGTTTGTTGATTTTCAGTTTTATTTCCCTGCTGATTTTTTTTATTAGTACTTTGTTTATCTTTTTTCAATGATAATTCTCCTTTTTGAGGTTATATATCTAGAATTTGATCTAGTATATTTTCCACGGACGCCGCTACATTATCTACTTTTGAAACCAATTCTGAATAGTTCATTCTTGTAGGGCCGATTAATAATATAGATCCAAGTTTATCGCCAATAATATACTTTTTAATTATTACGCTTAGTTTTTTAAGTTCTTGGTGATCGTTTTCTTCGCCTATTCTTATGCAAAGATTTTGATCCATAGATGATATGATACTTAAAATATTATTTTTATTGCTCAGGAAATTCATTAAACATATAGCTTCATTTATGTCTATTTCAGGTATAGAGAATAAATTTGTTTGACCCTCCATTTTTATTGAAACTTCTTGAGCTTCTAATGAAGCATCAATAAGAGCATTTATAATAGGAGATAGGAGGATTGAAATACTGCTATTTGAATCAGATATCATTCCTACGGATTCTGGAGTAATTGATCTAAGAGGCTTACCTTGAAATTTTTCATTTAATAAATTACTAAATATATTTATAAGGTCTGGACTTATATCATACTGGCATCTAAAGAGTTTATTTTTAATCATACCGGTGGTTGTCATTAAAACAATCATAGCGTTTCTTTTTCCTGTTTTGACAAATTGAATATTCCTGACTTTTGCCTCAGAGCTTGGAGGGGTTGTAAATATTGAAATAAAATTTGTCATTTTGGAAAGTATTTGACAGGCTTTTTCTATTAAATTTTCAGGATCGTCAGAGTATGAATATAAAGCGCCTTTTATGATATTTTTTTCTTCGGGCGACATAGATTTTTTTGGCATAAATTTATTTATATACAATCTGTATCCTTTATTAGACGGGACTCTACCGGAAGATGTATGCGGTTGGATAAGATAACCGAGTCTATAAAGATCTGACATTTCATTACGAACTGTTGCGGATGAAATAGGAAAATTCAGATCATCACAAACAGCTTTGGAACTTATAGGAATACCGTTTTCAATATATTTTTGTACTATAACGGATAAAATTTTAAGTTTACGATTACTTATATCCACCTCTTCCACCTCATTGTTTTGTCGATTAGCAGTTAAACATATAGAGTGCTAACAAAATATACTTTACCACCATTTTCATAATGTGTCAATACCTAATTTATAAATTTATTAAAATTAAAATCTTTTAAAAACCATGGTCTTACAATTTTAAAATTTTTATCTTTAAGATAATTTAATTCTTTAAAATCATAATATCCATCAAATTCAATTTTATAAGAGCATAGAAGTTGATATTTACATCCATATATTTTGTTTATATATGAATCTCCGTATTTTTGGTCTCCAATAATAGGATGATCTATAGAAGAAAGATGAGCTCTTATTTGGTGAGTTCTTCCAGTTAATAGGTCTATTTCCAGCAGACTTAAATTGTTTTTTTCTTGTATTACTTTATATTTAGTCTGTATATATTTATCTTTATAGCTGTTATAATTACGTATTGTTACTTTGTTATTACGTTTGTCCTTTTTTAAAAAATCTTTTAAAGTATCTTCTTTTTTAGGCATTTTTCCATTTACTATGCATAAATAGTATTTTTTAATATGCCTTAATTTTAAAGCCTCATTTAGTACTTTAAGGCTTTGAGAATTTTTGGCTGACATTACTATTCCACTGGTATTTCTATCTATTCTATTTACAAGTGCAGGGGAAAACGAGTTTTCAAGATCCGGATTATATTCATTTTTTGAATATAAATATTTTTTTATTCTATTAATTAGGCAATCAAATTGTAAGTTTCTATCCGGATGTACTATTAATCCGGGATTTTTATCTATTATAAGAATGTTTTCATCTTCATATAAAATATTTAATTGATTTCCTGCATTTAAGAAATCTAATTTATCAGTTTTTTCACTAAAGAATTCATCGTTTATGTAAAGGTTTATTATATCGCCAAAATTTAAACGTTGAGATATTTCACAACGTTTATCATTTATTTTTATTCTTTTTTTACGTATATATTTATAAAGCAAAGAAGCGGGGAGTCTAGGTACAACTTTTTTTAAAAAACTATCTAATCTTTGTCCGGCATCATTTGAATTTATTACAATGTTTTTCATAACTTTATAAATTTATGTCTACTTTCATTTAAATTTTATAGGGAAGATACGAGCAAAAAATGGAATATACTTCCTGCTAAAACGAATAAATGCCATATAGAGTGCATGTATTTGATTTTTTTCCCTTTACTGTATATAACAGCGCCTATGGTATACATAACTCCTCCGATAAAAAGCATCCATACTTGATTTTTCGAAAAATTATTTAAAATAGGTTTTATAGCAATAAGTGCAGTCCATCCCATGGATATATAACATATCATTGAAAATTTAGCAAATTTCTTTAAATCTATAATATTTAGGATAATTCCTAATAGGGCAGCAGTCCATATAACAAAAATTATTATAATTCCAAAAGTTCCGTCAATAGATATTATAGCTATTGGTGTATAAGTTCCTGCTATTAACAAAAATATTGAACAATGATCTAATACTCTAAAAATCTTTTTTGACAGATTTATTTTTAATCCATGGTATATAGTTGAAACAGAATATAAAATCAACAACGTAGAACTATATATAATGTTACATGTTAATTTAATATTATTTCCATTTGAATTTTTTATAAATAGTACAAAAGATATTATTGATAATATAATTCCAAGCCCATGAGTTATGGAATTTAAAATTTCTTCTGGAAATGTGTAAAATGGAAGACCAAATTTTAAGCAGATGTTTTTTCTTTTTTCAATTTTACTAAGATTTGTCAATATAATTCACCATGTTTTAAAAAATTAAATATTATATCCAGCCATCCTAAATATATCTAAAGATTTGTCTTTACCGGAAATTTCATAAGTTTTTATATTTTCTTTTTCTATTTCCCAGGCAGCTGATTCATCATGTCGAGCTTTAGTCCTTATGCTGGTTATAACATTTGCAATAGATCCTTCCTCAATGTTATCAGAAAAATTAGATTCTTTCAAGTATGTTTCGCAGATCCTTCTGATATCTTGCATATATTCGGCGCATTCCTGACCACCAAAGTGAGATTTATCATCACCCATTGTTCTGCATTTTATTATTAAGGGTAGATCTTTTATTTTAACATGAAAAATATTTTGTGCACCATACATATCTCTTAAAAATATTTCAAAACACTCTTCTTTTGCTTCATCTATTTCATAGGACTTAAAATCTTCTAATTTTTTGAACATTCCTGCGAGTACTTTTTGATACCAAAGATATTTTCCTTTATTTAAAAATCCTGTATCTATCATATAAAAAGCGTTCATATAAAAAATCCTCCTTTAAGATTTATTACTTTTCCATGCTTTTATAGCATAGTCAGATATTTTTTGATAATCGTTATATGACCATATGGATTTGGGTAAATATTGATCTATTATATTTTTAGCAAGATTGGTTTCACTCCATCCGGAAGGAGTTCCGTAATAAATAGCCGGTATGATATTCCCAGAAGATAGATATTCTATCATTGACTTATTAAATGCATTGTCTATTGTACTATTGCTTTCGGTTGTGTCATATGGAATATATTTAAATTCTTGGACAATGTATTTGTACGCTAAATCAGATGTTAGCATCCATACGAAAAAGTCCTGTGCTAAAGTTTGCTCGTTTTCTGAAGCTTTAGCGTTTATAACATAATGTGAAGGAGCATAAACGGTTATAGAAGAATTTATTTTTTTATCTGTTATATTTTCATTTTTAATATCTTGCTCCATTATAGGAACTTTTATTGGTATAAAACTGCATCTATTTGCCATTGATAAATTAAATGTAGCTATACTGTCATACGATGAGTTTAAAGCTAATAAAAATACAGATTTACTGCTTACAAAATTTTTAATTGACTGATTAGTAGTATTAGAGAGATTATTTATAAGGTCCGCACCTTTAGTGAGAGTAGATGTGCTTCCGGAGATACTAGACGTTACTAAATCCAGTGATTCAGCAAATCTCATAAGAGGATCCAATAGTGAATCAAGTTGTTCCTCAGAGGCAATATTTGCTTCGGCAGCCGAATCAAATACCGCCGCAAGAGCCGGATTTGCCATATATGCTCCTATATATTTATTGTTATCAGAAGAAAAAGAAAATACACCGTTTAGGTTTTCGGAGAGTCCACTTTTTTTATCTAGTAATCTATAACTATTATCATTTAAATTAAAATCATAAATTTGTCCGCTAGATATATATAGTTTTATAGCATTTACAAAACCCTCAAATTCATCATAACTACATGTTTTTAGGTCGCTAAGTAGCGCACGATACTTGTCTCCTCCGAATAGCGATGACAACATTTTAGGATCAACTAAATATCCGAACCCCTCTATTGTACATGGAATACCAAAGTTATCAACGGTATTAGAACTTAGTCTAAAGTAGTCTGGAATATTGTTTGCAAGTTCCTTAAATTCTGTTTGGGTTGCGTTACTGAAATCAAGAACATTACCAGATTCTTTCCATTGATTTAGTTCTTCCATGCTGCTTACGGTAAATATAGTTGGAGGATTACTAGACTGCATATATTTTTCCATAACACCGTCATTTTCTTCGTCTTCTAAATCTATAGTAACGGCTTTTACTATAACACCCGTTCTGGATGTATATTCGTCACACATTTGTTGGAAAGATTCTTCGATTTCAGTATTTATATTATATATTGATATATCATATTCTTTTTCAGATGTAGTTTCTTCACTTTCCTCTTGAGTTTCATTTTTATTTCCACAAGAAGATAAGGATAAAGACAACAAAACTGACATAAAAATATTTAAAATTTCTTTTATATTTTTTTTCATAATTACAACATCCTCAAAATATTTAATTTTATTAATTATACAACTATATTTAATTAAAATCAATATATAATAATCTGTGTATTTTTGTTTTCTAACATTTATACATAAATATATCTTTAAATATTTTAAGTTGACGAAGGTATATTTTTTTGATAAAATTATTAAGTCAATGCGGAATTGTGTAAAGGTAGCACAGCAGACTCTGACTCTGTTTGTCTGGGTTCGAATCCTAGTTCCGCAGCCATTAATAATCAATAAATTAAAGTATTATATATAAGATTTTTTTATAATTAATTTTTAAAATTTTATAGATATTTTAAATGAATTAGCAATCGTGAAACTAAATAATTGGAAAGAATTGGATAAAAATTTCCATATTTAATTAATTTTATTTTTATCTTAAAAACAGTTCATCCCCTAGATGATCTAATGACGCCTCAGGGGCGCTTTTTCGTACTGATGAGAAATAAAGATCTTAATTTAGTGTTTGAACCATTAAATACAACAGTGACAATCCAATGCTAACGAAGAATTATTTTTATTTTTGCCTTTGGAATTTCCTGTTGTTTTGATATTTTTGTGTAACTGTTTGATGCTGATCGGGTTTAAAATTTTTGACTACGGGTTTCTTTTTTCTCCAAATCCAAAATCGAGATTTATATTTATGGTTTCCGTTTAAAAAAAGTTTTTTGAAGATCTTTTAAACTAGCATCCGAAATATTAGTTTTTCAACTGTATGATAGCCATATCTGGAAAGAACATCGCCTAAGGTGGACTTGCATATAGACAACACAGATGCTAAATACTTACTTTTTATGGCTATACTATCTTCGGCGTCAGCAAAATAAATCCCCGTTAAATAAGCCATAACATATTTCTCGTGAGGACGTCTATCCATAAGCTCTTTAGTTTTATCTAAAAACTCAGAGAAATATGTAACGTTCTTTAATCTTTTTTTATTTTCGTTCTTACGTATATCTGAATATTTTTGTTTAAGTCTTATAATTTCAATTTTTGTGTCTGGCGAAATAATCCCATTGTTTTTCACTATTTCATCAAAATCATCAACTTTAACAAAACTCCATACCATATTAAAAATCACTATATTTAAAATTAATAAAAAGTTTTTTAATATATTTAATTTTTCTAAATATTATAATAATAAAATATTAAAAATTTAATATAATTGCAGTAGCAAATTAAAAACTAAAACAAAAACAGTGGACTAATTTTGATAATTTTTAATAGTAATTTGTAAATATCATAATTTTTTAGGCCCTCTACCATGTTTATCTTTTATTCTTTAAAAGTAGTAAAAACAAAAGCACACGCATACCAAAATTCAGTATTCATGTGGCTTTTGAGATGGTCGAGGCAACAGGATTTGAACCTGCGGCTTCTACGTCCCGAACGTAGCACTCTACCAAACTGAGCTATGCCTCGAAAAATACAAATTTATTTTAAATCTTACTATCTTTTTTTAAAAAAATCAATATTAAAAGCAAACTTTAATTTTTTAATTAAAATCTATAATATTAAAAATGTATATAAATTTAGATCTTTATTATAAGATTTTAACTTCGTCTATGTTGAACATTATTAAATTATTTTATAATATTATTTATACATCTATCAAATTTTAATTATAATTTTTTTATCGCATAAAAATACAAATTATCTAACCTTTATGTAATTGATCCACTTGATATAATAACTATTATTTTTTAATATTGTCATGTTATACTAAAAAAGTAGAGATTTTTATTCTTTAAACTATAATTATTATCTATCAAAAGGAAAGGATTAAAAATTATAAAAAAAACTTAACATCTCTAAAAAAATCTCTACAATATTAATTACTTCTTCTCTATTTAATTCATATATTTTAGCATCTGATCCAATTACTCCACCTCTGCCTAAAGTAGATGAACCAAAATTTGAAAATCGGGAAGCTCAAAGGCCTACATATATCCAAATTTTTATTGAGCTAGGAAAAGAATTCGAATTATTTCAATCATAACGTAGACTTAGTGAATTTGTATGCGGAAACAGAGAAATTCATAATAAATCAATAGTAGAAACAATCTCACCTATAGGAAAAAACAATTATATGAGAAATATGAATCAAATTTCAAATAAAGACTTACTGTTACAAATGTTTTTATTTACTAAAGAAAATCTCGGTGAAAATATACCGGATAAGCTTTTTTTGAATATTTTAAAAAATATTCTTTACTGCTAAATTATAATATCTAATATTTTAAAATAATACTCTAGTATTTATTCCTTTAGTTTTACATTTTTCTAAATGATACAATAGAACAATATCATAGCTAAAAATATATCCTACTATTTTATATAAACATATGAGTTATTATACTAATACCATTAAATAATTATAGGATTAGATTTAATTATTCAAGTCAAATCACCACTTTACAGCATAAAATAAATAATGTAAATAGACTTAAGGTTTTCCTTATTCATTTACATGATAATTTTAAAAAAGGGTGATTAATAAATGAAATGGAAATTAAAATTCCCATGGTTTTTTCCACATTACATTAGAAAGCCACATCATCCAATAGACCCTCCACCAAAGCATCCAATACGTCCAAGGCCACCCAGACCACCTATGAAACCAAGATAATTAGTATGATAAAATATTTAAAACCTTTCTGTTTACAGAAAGGTTTTATTGTATATAAAAAACCACTCGATAGTCGCGTGGTTCAGTAAAGCTTAAGCGATGAGTAAAAAAGCCTAATGTGCTAAACTAAAA
>CAYQCM010000040.1:0-10273 GCA_964416045.1 uncultured Eubacteriales bacterium
TGCGGTTATGAAGCACCCTAGATGGATATCATAGAGTCCGTGTATTAAATTACACTCACTTGTCTTGGTTCTTTTTTTCTATAATAAAGTTTAAGATAAACTTTTATTATAGATTTTTTATTTCAGGGGATGAGATGTTTTGAAAAAGGAAATATTAGAGAAGTCTCCAAAGGTTATGGGAGAATTCCTTGGATATATGCAAACAATAAAAGGTAAATCCCAAAAAACAATAGAAGAATACTATGTTGATTTGCGTACTTTTTTTAGATATATGAAAATAAAATGGGGACTGGTAGATAAAAATACCAAAATGGAAGAAATAAGTATAAGTGATATAGATATTAGCCAAGTAAGAACCATAAAATTATTAGATGTTTTTGAATATATGAACTATTTAATATCAGAAAGAAAGAACACGGCTTCAACTAGGTCTAGAAAAGTTTCTAGTTTAAGATCTTTTTTTAAATTTTTAACTAATAAAACAGGGGAGTTAAATACTAATCCTATAGAAGAATTAGAAACACCTAAAAAGAAAAAATCACTTCCAAAATTTTTGACGTTAGAGCAAAGTAAAATACTTCTTAATATTGTCAATCAGTATGGTGCGAATAATAGGGAAAGAGATTATTGTATAATAACGCTTTTTTTAAATTGTGGTATGAGACTATCTGAGTTAGTTGGGATGAATATAAATGATATTAGAAAAGACGGTACTTTAAAAATAACGGGTAAGGGTAATAAAGAGAGGATAATATATATAAATGATGCGTGCAAAACGGCTATAGATAGATACTTATATGTAAGGCCTAACGATAGGGCAAAGGATAAAAACGCAATGTTCATCAGTAGAAATAATAATAGAATAAGCCCTAAAACTATTCAGTTTTTATTAAATAGATATCTAAAGTTGTCTGGCCTACAGGGACAAGGTTTTTCGGTGCATAAGTTACGTCACACAGCAGCTACTTTAATGTATCAGTACGGGGATGTTGATATAAGGATACTCAAAGATATTTTGGGACATGAAAATTTGGGAACTACTGAAATTTATACACATCTTTCAAATCAGCAAATGCAAGATGCTGTAAAGGCAAACCCACTCTCTGATGTAAAAATGGATTAAAAGAGCTGTATTTTATCAATATTTTTTATATATATTGACATTTGTGAAATATTTGTATAAAATTGTATTTGTAACGATGTGTTTATTATAAAATATTATTAGGAGGGGTACTTATGACACACACATCTTATTATAACGATTGTAAAACTAAAGTTAAAACTATGATTAAGGATCCTAAAATCTTGAAATTTTGGACGCAAACCGGGGGAAAAAGGAAAGATTTGGTAGCGTCTATGTCTAGAATAGATGTTTTAACTGACATTTGTAAAAATCCAAAATCAACAGATGCAGAGAAATCTAAAGCAATAGATGAGTTGAAAAATATTTTTAACAAGGCTTTAATGATGTCTAAGCAATGTAAAGAATATATTGAAGTTAGATTAATATTTATGAAAATGGAAGATACATTAATAGAATGTGGATTTGACCCAACGAACATTAAAGAAGCGATGGTTACAGAGGAGTCTGCTGGTGAGCGGTAATAGTTTGTTAAATAGTGGATAAGAAGTACTATAAAAGTACTTCTTATTTATTTTGTGATAATTAAATTTTAGCAGATAATTATAAATATATGGTCGTCTTTTTCTGGAAAAAAATAATTTTATTAATGCAAAATTTAAAATTATAGCTATATTTTTACTCCCATTCGATGGTTGAAGGGGGTTTATTAGTAATGTCGTAAACTACTCTATTAATATTTTCCACTTCGTTTACGATTCTTGTAGATATTTTTTCAAGTGTTTCGTATGGAATTTTTGTCCATTTGGCTGTCATAAAGTCGGATGAACTTACTGCCCGTAGTGCAACAGTATAATCGTAGCTTCTTTCATCTCCCATTACTCCAACACTTCTTATGTCTGTTAGAACAGCGAAATACTGGTTTGGAGGCATAGTTATATCTGCTTTTACAATTTCCTCTCTAAATATTGCATCTGCTTCTCTTAAAATATTAAGCTTATGAGGAGTAATTTCTCCTATTATTCTTACTGCAAATCCCGGACCCGGGAAAGGTTGCCTGTAAAGAAGATCTCCTGTTAATTTAAGTTCTCGTCCTACTTTACGTACTTCGTCTTTAAAAAGATACCTTAGGGGTTCAATAATGCCTGTAAAACTCATTATGCTTGGAAGTCCTCCAACATTATGATGACTTTTAATTAAAGAGGCGCTGTCAGTTCCACTTTCTATTACGTCTGGATAAATAGTTCCCTGACATAAAAAATCAACTTGTCCAATTTTTTTGGCTTCTTCCTCAAAAACCCTTACAAATTCTTCACCGATAATTTTTCTTTTCATTTCCGGATCAGTTACGCCCTTTAATTTGTCTAAAAATCTTGATTGAGCATTTACTCTTACGAAATTAAGGCCAAATCTATTGGCAAAGATCTTTTCTACTAAATCTCCTTCATCCTTTCGAAGAAGACCGTGATCTACGAATATACAAGTTAATTGTTTTCCAATAGCTTTATGGGTTATTAATGCTGCAACGGCCGAATCAAGTCCACCGGATAAAGCACATATAACTTTTTTATCACCGACTTGTTTTTTGATTTTGCTTATAGTCTCTTTGATAAATGAAGTTACACTCCATGAACCTGTACATCCGCATATTTTGTATACAAAGGATTTAATAATTTCTTCTCCTCTAAGAGTATGTTCTACTTCAGGATGGAACTGTACGGCATATATATTTTTTTGCTGATTTTCCATACATGCTACCGCACAGTTATCACTATGAGCTGTTATAGTAAAGTCTTTTGGAATTTCTGTTATTTGATCGGTATGACTCATCCAACAGATTCCTTCAGGATACAAATTCCTTGTGAGAACGGAAGTATGGCTAAATATAACTTTCGTATTACCATATTCCCTTGCGGATGCTTTTTCAACTTTTCCGCCTAATATACTGGCAATTAACTGTGCACCGTAACAAATACCCAAAATTGGTATTCCGGTTTCAAAAAGTCCCAGATCACATTTGTACGAATCAGGTCTATTTACGCTGCTTGGACTTCCTGACAATATTATACCTTTATATCCGGATTCCAGAATATTTGAAAGGGGTGTTTTATAGGATTTTATTTCGCAATAAACATTTATATCTCTGATTCTTCTTGCAATTAATTGACTATATTGTCCTCCAAAATCGAGTACTAAAATTTTTTCATTTATATTTTCCATTTTTTCATTTATATTCTCCATTTTTTCACATCCTATTCTACTGTTACAGATTTCGCTAGATTACGTGGTTTATCAATATCGCATTCCCGAAGAAGCGCAACATAATATGAAAAAAGCTGCAAAGGAATTACTGATAATGATGCCATAAATATATCTGAAAGTTTTGGTATTGATATTATATAATCTGAAACTTCTGATATTTTATAAGAATGATTTTCAGTGGTAATTGCAATTACTTTAGCCCCTCTTGCCTTAACTTCTCTTATATTACTTATAATTTTGTCAATGAGACAATCTTGAGTGGCTACCACTATTACAAGGGTATTATCTTCTATAAGAGATATTGTGCCGTGTTTAAGTTCTCCGGCCGCATAACTTTCACAGTGGATATAAGATATTTCTTTGAACTTAAGGGACCCTTCCATACATGTGGTATAGTCTAAATTTCTTCCTATAAAAAATGCATCATTAACTTTAAAGAAACTTTGAGCTAGATTGTGTATTTTTTCTACGTCATATAGAGACTCTTTAATTTTCTCCGGTAGCAAAGTTATATCGTTTAAATAATTAGTATAGTCCTGAGGATTAATTTTATTAAGGATTTTTGCTAAGTATAAAGCCAGTAAATATATAAGGCATAATTGAGTACTGTAAGCCTTAGTTGTAGCTACTGCTATTTCAGGTCCTGCCCAAGTATAAAGCACATAATCTGATTCATTTGCAATAGAACTTCCAACTACGTTTACAATTGAGAGTACTTTTGCGTTATGTTTTTTGGCTTCACGCAGTGCAGCAAGGGTATCGGCAGTTTCTCCGGACTGACTTATCATAATTACTAAAGTATTATTGTCAATAATAGGAGATCTATATCTAAATTCTGAGGCTAAGTCTACTTCAACCGGGATTCTGGTAAGTTTTTCAAAAACGTATTTTGCGCTGCATCCAACGTGATAAGCAGACCCACAAGCAACAATATATATTTTATTAAGATTTTCAAAATATTCTTTTGAAAGATCGAGATTTTCAAGTATTATTTGATCATCTTTAATTCTTGGTGAAATAGTTTTTTTAACCACGTCAGGTTGCTCCATGATTTCTTTTAGCATAAAATGTTCATATCCGCCTTTTTCGGAACAACTACTATCCATATCTACGGTTGTAAAAGAAAAATCGAGGATGTCACCTTCAAAATTATAAAGTTTTATATTATCTTTAGTAATAACGGCTATTTCGTGTTCTTGTAGCCTATATACTCGGCGAGTTTCGGAAAGTACGGCCTGGATATCGGAAGCTATATAATTTTCATTTTGGCCGTGTCCTATGATTAATGGACTATCTTTTTTTACAGCGATAATTTTTCCGGGGTCACCGCAGCAAATTATGCCTAAAGCAAAAGACCCTTCAAGCTTATTTACTGCTTTTATAACGGTGCTAAAAATATCTCCGTCATACATATAATCTATAAGTTGTGCAATTACTTCTGTATCTGTATCTGAAGTAAATTTTTTCCCTTTTTCTATGAGAAAATCTTTTAAATTTATATAATTTTCAATAATTCCATTATGTACTACGGCAATATTTTTAGAATCACTAAGTTGAGGATGGGAATTCTCATCACAAGGGCTACCGTGAGTAGCCCATCTGGTATGACCTATACCTAAATTACTTTTTGGGGGATTTAAATGATCTATTTCTTGGATTAGATTTTTAAGTCTTCCTTTTTTCTTTATGATGTTTAAACCGTTATCAGTACAAATTGCTATGCCGGCTGAATCATATCCTCTGTATTCAAGCTTTTGAAGGCCTTGAAGTAAGAAGGGAACAGAGCCATTATCGCCAACATATCCAACAATTCCACACATATGTTTAGTTACACTCCTTAAAAAAGTAAATAAAATTTATCTGTAAATTATGCTCTGCCTGGATGGACCGTTTGAAATAATTTTAATGGGTATACCGATTTGATTTTCAACAAATTTTATATATTTTTTACATTCATGAGGCAAATCATCGTAATTTGATATTTTTCTAATGTCACACTTCCATCCCTTAAACACCTCATATATAGGTTTAGCTTGAGATAGTTTAGAAGGAGTAGGAAAATTGTTTGTAACTTTTCCATTTATTTCGTATCCAGTGCAGATTTTTATTTCATCAAAGTATCCAAGAACATCTAAAACGGTCAAAGCAATACATGTGGCCCCTTGCATTTTACAGCCATATTTTGTAGCAACAAGGTCGAGCCATCCCACTCTTCTGGGCCTGCCGGTTGTAGCACCATATTCTCCGCAGTCTCCGCCAAGCTTTCTAAGGGTATCGGCTTCATCTCCAAATACTTCACTTACGAATTCTCCGGTGCCTACGCAACTTGAATAAGCTTTGACTACTGCTATAATTTCCTTTATTTCGTAAGGGGGGATTCCAGCCCCAACACTTGCATAACCTGCAATAGTATTTGAGGATGTAACCATAGGGTATATCCCGAAATCTGTATCTTTTAAAGCTCCTAGTTGCCCTTCAAGAAGGATTTTTTTATTGTCTTTAATAGCATTTTGCAGGAAATTGGACGTATCTTGTACAAATGGAGTTAAAATTTCTTTGTAATACATAAGTTTATCGAATACTTCTTCAAAACGGATTTCTTTTTTTTTATATAAATGACGAATTAAAACATTCTTTACTTCAATTATATTTTTTAAATGTTGTTTTAAAATTTCAGCGTTTGCAAAAAGTTCATTTATCTGTATACCGATTTTTGCAAATTTATCTGAGTAGAAAGGGGCTATTCCAGACTTTGTAGATCCGAATTTTTTAGAAGATAGTCTTTCTTCTTCATATATATCAAGTAGTATATGATAAGGCATCAAGATTTGTGCACGATCAGATATAATTAAATTAGGGTCAGGTATACCTGAATCTTTAAGCATTTTGAGTTCTTTGTCAAGTTCATCTACGTTTACAGCAACTCCGTTACCAATTACATTAGTAACATTTTTGCAAAAAACTCCTGATGGAAGAAGATGTAGGGCAAATTTTCCATATTCATTTATTATTGTATGTCCTGCATTACTGCCGCCCTGAAAACGTACGACCACATCAGATGTATTTGCAAGATGGTCAGTAATTTTACCTTTTCCTTCATCGCCCCAATTTGCTCCCACGATTGCTGTTACCAAAATTATCACTCCATGTTATTGTTTGAGTATTTTTTATTTATTAATAAATATTATAATAATAAGATATTTGCATATTATTTTTTTAAAACAATGTTGTTACTAATTTTTTGACGTACGTTTTAAGATGCCATATTTTAATTGATTTAAATTAACAACATTTAGCATTATACACTAATATACACCGTTTGACAATTAATTTATTCCGAAATATTCAAAATAAAACTATTATTATATATTATAAAAAAACCAATATTATTGAAATATGGATGTTGAAATATGGTGAAAGATGGCTATGGGGTATGTTTGATGATATCATTTTTAGGAAATCAGATTTTATATTTAGAAATTGTTTACTATAAATATGGCAAGGCCAATTGCTACCGTATCGGCTATTAGTGCGCAGGGAACCGTATGCCGTGTGTTCTTTATCCCTACGTATCCAAAATACACTGCTATTGTATAAAACGTTGTTTCAGTTGATCCCATTATTAATGAGGCTGTTTTACCGATATTACTGTCCGGACCGTATTGGCTTAGTATATTATCAAGTATTGCAAGTGATCCGCTGCCGGATATAGGTCTTAAAAGAGCTAGAGGTACTATTTCAGAAGGCACTTTGAGATAATTTGTAAGGGGAAATATTAAATTCATAAATATATCCAAAGCTCCGGATACTTTTATCATTTCTATAGCTGTTATAAGTCCGATCAAAGATGGGGCTATAATAAATGATGACATTAATCCTTCTTTAGCCCCTTTCATAAATACGTCAAATACTTCAACGCCTTTAATCATTCCTGTAAATAGTATTATCAAGATTACAATCGGTATAGCATAGCATCCTAAGTCATTTATCATTTTTTTTTCCAAGCCTTTCTGATATTTTAGCTGCAATTATTCCTATTGTTAGAGCCGTTATGGATATTATCCAGAGTAGGGGAAGGATGTCGAAGGGATCATGAGAGCCGTATTTTTGTCTTAGGACGATGAGAGAAGTTGGAATTAATTGTAAACAGGCTGTATTAATTACCACAAACATGACTATACTATTATTAGCGGTATTAGAGTTTCCATTTAGTTTACTCATTTCTTTAATAGCATTTAGGCCAAATGGGGTGGACGCATTTCCAAGGCCTAGAAGATTAGCTGTAATATTCATGCAAATTGCTTTTGATACTTTACTGTCTTTTTTATATTCCGGAAATATAATTTTAAGTATAGGATAGAAAAGTTTTGCAAGGAGGTCCGTTATACCGCTTTTTTCAGCGACCTTCATAAGACCGGTCCATAAAGCCATGGCGCCCAGCAGGGATATTACAAGTTCTACCGCTTTACTAGCTCCAGTTAATATTGAGTTTGATAGGATAGGCATTCTGCCTGTAGTAAAGGCGCAGAATATACTAATTATCATCAGCAGAGCCCATATGTAATTCATCAATTTATACCACCAGCTATTCAATAAATAATATAAGAAATTTATATGACAAATTATTATTAAAAATGTGTGATATAAAATTGGTGGTAAAATTTATGAATTTTTTTAAAGAGGACGTGAAATTATAAAGTTGATATGAAAAAAATGTACTAATTACTTTAAAATAAATAGTAATTTAATTTACAAAGTTTAATATGTGGACTAACATTTAATAATATTGTAAATTTATAGTTATTATTAAAAATGTATGATATGACATTTACAACAAATGTTGACAAAATCTTGCAAAAGTATTAAAATTTCTACACGTGGCAATCTAGGATTTTAAGAAGAGAGGATTAATAAATAAATGAAATCAATAGGAATCGTCCGCAGGGTGGACGAACTCGGAAGAATAGTACTTCCAATAGAACTTAGAAAAATTTTAAACATAGAGCCCAAAGACTCTTTAGAAATATTTGTTGATGGTAATACTATAATGTTAAGGAAATATGAACCGGAGTGTATATTTTGCGGAGATGCAAGTAATGTAAGATCAATGAAAGGAAAAAATATTTGCAGTAATTGTATAAGAATCATAGGTGGGCTTATTTCTGAAGAAAGTAATTTACGAAAAGGTAAGCCAATTAATAATCAGAATATTGATTTTGAAAAAAATAATAATTTTTAGATTTATCTCAATTTAAGATTTTAAACCACATTAAAATAGAACTAGTGTTATTAATAACCTAGTTCTATTTTGGGTTATATCCTAAAAACTTAAATATTCCTGTTAAAAAGCCTATACCATATGATACATGTAGGATAAAATGGATAAAGACCAATCTTATTTTATCTTCAAATGCATGGGTATATTTATTTGAAAATGAAAAATATAAATCGAGTGTAATATATAAAGACAGAATAAATATAAACAAATAAAAAAATGGTTTAGAAAATATAGAAAGAATAGACCCTATCATTAGAAATAGCACGAAAGTAATAGGTACTAGGTGAGAGATCCTTGCAGGTTTTTTATGTTTTTTAATTACTGCCACTTTCCAGAGTCCATAATTGAAGTATTGTTTAAATAAATCCTTGTAGTTACTTCTTGGATAATAAATACTTTTTATTTTTGGAGTTATATATATTTTTCCTCCATTTTCAATTATACGGTAGTTTAGATCATCATCTTCTGTACATTGACTATTTTTGTCATATAAATTAAGTGCAAATAAAGTTTCTCTTTTAAATGCTCCTAGATATACAGTGTCAGCATATCCTTCATAGTTTTCATCATGAAATTTGCTCCCTCCCAATGCAAATTTGCTATGATATGCAGCTGCTATCACTTTTTGTACGGGGGTTTTACCTTTTGCGACCATTGGTCCACCAACATTATCAGCACCTGTTTTTTCTAAGTATTCTATGTTTTTAGATACGTAGTCATCAGCATATTCAGAATGTGCGTCCATTCTTATTATGTACTTACCTTTTGAAGCTCTTATTCCTATATTCAATCCAACTGGTATTTTTCTTTTTGGGTTATCTAATACAGATATAAAAGGAAATTTTTTACAGTAAGATAAAATTATATTTTTAGTTTTATCCTCCGAATTACCATCTATGAATATTACTTCAATTTTATTTTTATCAAAATCCTGGTTAAGTATTGATAATATACATTTTTCTATGTATTTTTCTTCGTTGTATGCAGGTATTACTATAGAAGCTACTATTTCCTGAGTTATATTTTTATTACTATCTTCACGCATATTTATCCTACCTATTTAAGTTAAATATATTATTTTAAACTCAGACCATTATATAATTTTGCAAAATGTATTACAATACTTTTACTACATAAAAAATTAATATCTATTTTAAATTTATAATAAAAATACCTCTACAACTAATGTATAGGTGTTCAAATTTTTGTTTTTATAAAATATAATGTCAAAATTCGCTCGACGCTCCACCGCCACCGGAACTTCCACCGCCACCGTAGTTTCCGCTTACACCACAACTTCCGCTGCCGTCCTGATTTTCCGCCTCCAGATGATCCCCCATCTGAATATTCCCCTGAGCCTCCGGGAGGACCGTATATAGTTTGTTTAATAAAACCAATAATAAATAAAACAAACAGTGAAAAATGGATACATGCTGTTATATCGTTTGCGGTGAGTCTACTAAAAATATTTTTTTCTTATCTTTTTTAGGATTTTGTTTTGTAGGTGGTTGCTGTTTTTTAGGCGTAATTTCATTTAGGATAGCTTTGTATAGAGACAGTATACCTTTAGAAAATTCATTTTTGCTTAAATAAGGAGTTGCTATATTCCTAAGAACAACACATTAATACAAAAAAAGACAGTAAATCTCTAA
>CAYQCM010000041.1:0-9983 GCA_964416045.1 uncultured Eubacteriales bacterium
GTATTTCAATAATAGATGATAGTCCCGGTGTCACAAGAGATCGTATATACGCCGATTGCGAATGGAGAAATAGAAATATTCTTTTAATTGACACCGGAGGCCTCGAACCTAATTCAACCGATAAAATCCTTTCTCAAATGAAAACGCAGTCACAAATTGCGATAGATACAGCTGACGTTATTATATTCGTAACAGATATTAGATCCGGGGTAGTGTCAACCGACCAAGAAGTAGCTCAGATTCTTCAAAAAAGCGGAAAGCCTATAGTACTATGCGTAAATAAATGCGATAGTATCGGCAAAACAGATCCAAACTTTTATGAATTTTATAATCTGGGAATTGGCGATCCGATAGAAGTATCTTCTGTACACGGCCACGGTACCGGAGATCTCCTTGACGAAGTATTTAAATACCTCCCTGAGGAAAAAGAATCTTCGCAAGATGACGACAATATAATTTCCGTAGCTATAATAGGCAAACCGAATGTAGGCAAGTCATCACTTGTAAATAATATTTGTAAAGATCAAAGGTGTATTGTGTCGGATATAGCGGGTACCACCAGGGATTCTATCGATACTGTGGTAAATAACACTTTCGGGACATATAATCTAATTGACACAGCAGGTATACGAAGAAAAAGCAAAATAAACGATAAAGTTGAAAAATATAGTATACTCAGATCCAAAGCAGCAATAGAAAGATCAGATATAAGTATAGTTCTAATCGATGCAAAAGAAGGTTTCACAGAGCAGGATTCTAAAGTGGCAGGTATGGCGCATGAAGCTGGTAAAGGATGCATCGTAGCTATAAACAAGTGGGACGCTATAGAAAAAAATCAGAAAACTATAGATGAATTTAAAAAAGATTTTGAAAACAACTTAGGGTTTATGCCTTATGCTCAAATGGTAGCTTTGTCAGCCAAAACAGGCCAGAGAGTTAACAATCTTTTTACTTTAATAAATGAGGCTTATAACTCTTTCGTTACAAGGATATCAACGGGAACACTCAATGACCTTCTATCTGAATCTTTGGCAAGAGTACCTCCTCCCACAGATAAAGGAAAAAGACTTAAAATATACTATATGACTCAAGTAAGTATAAAACCACCTACATTTGTATTTTTTGTAAACAGAAAAGATCTTTTTCATTTTTCATATCAAAGATACTTAGAAAACTGCCTTAGAAAAACTTTCGGCTTTAAAGGTACACCTATACGCTTCATAATAAGAGAAAAAGGTGAAAATAAACTATAATTTCCATCAAACCAATTAATTTCCCTAATATAAAATATTTGAAAGGAGATAAGGGAGAAAATTAATTTTAATACTTTAAGTTTTTCCCATATTAAAATGTTTGAAAGTATTTACTCGTTCTTACATCAATACTATCCAGAGCTTATTTTATTATTTATAATTTCATATTTAATAGGAAGTATAAATTTTTCGATCATCGTAACTAAACTAAAGAAAACTCAGGATATAAGAACTATGGGCAGCGGTAATGCAGGATTTACAAATGTTTTAAGAAGCGTAGGAATAGGACCGGCAATCATTACGTTTGCAGGAGACTTTATAAAAGGGGTACTTGCAGTATATTTATCAAGATTAATAATTCAAATCAACCCCGCAGCGGTAGACAATACGTTTATCTTGCAATACAGCGCCTATCTATCAGGCCTTGCGTGTTTGCTCGGGCACTTATATCCATGTTTCTTCAAATTTAAAGGCGGAAAAGGAATACTTACTTCATGGGCTGTTACGCTATTTATAGATTATCGAATCTTTTTTATAATGATATCAATTTTTCTGGTAGTATTAATTATATCCAGGATAGTTTCATTAGGGTCACTTGCAGCGGCGGCTTCCTATCCGATAATAACTTTTTTAGTAACTTATTTTTTAGATTGTGATAAAGGCTGCAATATTACATACGCACTAATGTGCACAGGAGTATCATTTATTGTAGGAGCAATAGTACTATATAAACACATTCCAAATATAAAAAGACTTTTAAATGGCACAGAGAAAAAAATATCAAGAAAGAAAAAAGGAGAATAATATTTATGAAATCATACGTAGTTCATTTAATTCGTCATGGAATAACAAGCGCAAACTTAAACGGAGAATATGCAGGAGTAAAAGACGTACCTCTTTGCGACCTAGGAAGAGAAAAACTTAAAGATCTTAAAAGTAAATACGAATATCCAAAGGTAGATGCATATTATAGTAGTCCGCTTTCAAGGTGCAGAGAAACATGTAAAATAATTTATCCGGAGGCTTCGCCTACCATTGTAGATGGTTTAAAAGAATGTAATTTCGGAGACTGGGAAGGAAAAACAGCAAAAGAGCTCGGAGACAACGAGGAATTCAAATCATGGCTTAAAAGTAGACAACAAATATCTCCTCCTAACGGCGAAAGCGGAGAAGAATTTGGAAGAAGAATATGCAAAAGCTTTGAAGGCGTTATTGAGGATCTATTGAGAAAGGGCATTACGTCTGCAGCGGTATTTGCTCATGGTGGGGTGATAATGTCTCTTCTATCTATTTACGGTCTACCTAAAAAAGATTTTTACAGTTGGACAGTATCTAACGGATGCGGATATTCATTAAGAATAACGACATCAATTTGGAAGAGAGATAAACTACTTGAAATATTTGATGAAGTTCCACCGGGTAACGATCAACAGCTTACCGGAGATTTTAAATATTTAATGGACCAAGCTAAAGATTTAGCCACAAACAAATAAGAATTTCAAAAAACAACGTAGATTGTGAAGAAAAGAGGAAACATGAAAATAACAAAAAAATTCAAATACATTATGATCTTCACTGTACTTCTAGCCGCCGCAATAGCATCTGCAGCAATTCCATATGGAAAAATAAAGGATTCACATCAACAAAAAAGAAGAGAAGAAAGTTATAAAGTTCTAAGAATAACCGGTGGCTTGGGAAACCAAATGTTTCAGTATGCTCTTGGTTTAGCCCTTTCAAGTGAAAGCAATTGCGAAGTTTACTACGATCTATCTTTTTACAATGAAAATCATCAGCTAGATGCCCCAACCGTCGATGAGATGATAAAAGATCAATCTCTTGCAAATCAATGCGCTAAACGTGAATTTGGCTTAAAATATTTTAATACAAGTTGTAAAGCAGCAGATAAAGAAAAAATAGATAGCTGTACTTCTAACATAAATGAAAACATCATAAAAGAAAAAGGAATAGCAGCATTTAATAACGGACAACATGAATATATAGAAGATTATTTTGAAACCCTAGAACTTTTTGACTATGAAAAATATCGTGATATTTTTTCTAAAGAATTTACCCCAAAAGTGGACATGGATGAAAAAAATAAAGATATGTTAAAAAGAATAAAAGAGTCAAATTCCATAGCCATTCATATAAGAAGAACTGATCACGGTTGCCTTGGATTTACAAATCTTAAATATTACGATAAAGCAGTCGATTATATGGTATCTAAAATAGAAAATCCACATTTCTTTATTTTTTCCGATGATATTAATTGGGTAAAAGAAAATTTTAAATTAGATAGTCCGTATACAATAGTAGATATAAACAATGATGCCACAAATTATTTTGACTTTGAACTAATGAAAAATTGTAAACACCAAATAATCGCCAACAGCACTTTTTCATGGTGGGCTGCCTGGCTTAATCCAAATAAAGAAAAGATCGTCATAGCCCCTACGCCTTGGTTCCTAAAAGACGAAAGGAACTACATGATGCCAAAAGACTGGATAAGAATACAAGAAGACTGAAAGTAAAGGACAGAAGAAAAAATGAACCGGAGAGAAAACTTAAGAAATATAGCGATTATAGCTCACGTTGATCATGGCAAAACCACACTTGTAGATCAAATGCTAAAACAAAGCGGTATTTTCAGATCAAATGAGACGGTTGTGGAAAGAATAATGGACTGCAATGATCTTGAAAGAGAAAGAGGAATTACGATACTTTCCAAAAATACAGCCGTAATGTATAACAATACTAAAATAAATATAGTCGATACCCCGGGTCATGCCGATTTTGGAGGAGAAGTTGAAAGAATACTTATAATGGTAGACGGAGTTATTCTTTTAATAGATGCTTTTGAAGGATGTATGCCACAAACAAGATTCGTACTTAAAAAATCTTTAGAACTTAAAAAGACACCCATAGTAGTTCTTAATAAAATAGATAGACCAGGTGTAAGACCTAATGAAGTAGTAAACGAAGTATACGATTTATTTATAGAACTCGGTGCAGACGACTCCCAAATAGAATTTCCCGTATTATATGCGTCAGGACGTCATGGATACGCATCGCTTGATCCAAATGAAACAGCAAAAGATTTAACTCCTCTTTTCGAAACTATAATAAAAGAAGTTCCTCCTCCAAACGGCGATATAGAAGGCCCACTTCAAATATTATTTTCGAATATAGATTATGATGAATATGTTGGAAGAATAGGTATAGGTAGAGTTGAGAGAGGAAGCGTAAAGGTAGGACAATCCGTAGTATTATGTTCATCTGACGGACAAACTAAAAACGTAAAAATTACAAAACTTTATCAATTTGAAGGATTAAAAAGAGTCGAAGCCGAGTCCGCATCCCTTGGGGATATAATATCTGTAGCCGGAATATCCGGCCTTAATATAGGAGAAACAGCTTGCGACCCTCAGAAAATAGAACCTCTACCTTTTGTCAAAATTGATGAACCTACAGTTTCTATGTTATTTATGGTTAATAATAGTCCTTTTGCCGGTAAAGAAGGTAAATTTGTAACATCACGAAATATTAGGGACAGACTATTTAAAGAAGTTGAAACAAATGTTGCCATGAAAGTTGAAGAAACAGATTCAGCAGATACTTTTAAAGTGTCCGGAAGAGGAGAACTTCATCTGTCAATACTCATCGAAACTATGCGAAGACAAGGATATGAATTCCAAGTATCAAGACCCAAAGCTATAATGAAAACGATAGATGGCAAACTTTACGAGCCTATAGAAATACTCATGGTGGAAGTACCGGATAATTACGTAGGAGCAGTGATAGAAAAGCTGGGACCCAGAAAAGCTGAAATGGTAAATATGACTACTAAATCCACAGGAGTAACACAAATTGAATTCAGAATACCTTCAAGGGGACTTATGGGGTATAGATCGGAATTCCTAACTGATACAAATGGAAACGGTATAATGAATTATATATTCGATAAATATGAACCATTCAAAGGAGAAATCGTCCAAAGACAGCAAGGGTCAATAGTTGCCCATGAAGCGGGAACTACAACGGGATACGGTCTCTTTGCGGCTCAAGACAGAGGAAGACTTTTCATAGGACCGGGTATACCCGTATATGAAGGAATGATAGTAGGAGTAAGTCCGAAATCTGATGATATAACGGTAAATGTATGCAAGAAAAAACATATAACTAACATGAGAGCCTCCGGGTCAGACGAGGCATTGAAATTAACTCCCCCAAGCATACTAAGTCTCGAGCAGTCTATAGAATTTATTACAGATGATGAACTTGTAGAGGTAACACCAAAAAATATAAGGCTCAGAAAAATAATACTTTCAAAAGAACAGCGTATGAAAAAACAGTCGAAAAAATAAAAAAATAAAACCATAGAAATTGTTATAATAACAAAATTTATGGTTTTATTAATGTAATAAAAATCAAGGTAATTTATTTAAATTTTGAGGCACATTTTTTTTTTTTTTTTACACCTTTCCAAATCTCTGCAATACATGCAGCCCTCCCCTTACTAACAGGAACAAATAATATCTTTTTGGCCTTTTGGGAATTTTTTATATAAGTTGAACATGCAGATTCTAAATTTCCTAAGCATGTTGTAATGTTAGATGTTCTATCTTCTTCTTTAAAACTTGTTAAAGTTGAGACTTCCTGCATAACCGAATTATAAAATGTCTGAAAATGACCCTTCATAGCTAATTGGTTTGAATTCAAGTCTTTCATAACATCATCATATTTTTTTCTAAATTTGTCAAGATAGTCCTTTGTATCTTGTTCAAACTTTGTTCTAGCATCGTCAAATGCTTTAAGGCACTCTTCAGAATCAGTAGAACAAGCTATCACATTATCAATACGAGGAATAGGAATCTTTAAACTTGAATGACGGTATTTACACGGCATTAGAGTCTACCAGCAATTTAACCGCTATTTCTCCTTGCATAGCGCATTTCAATCCACTTCCAAAGTTATTAATAGCTTCAACAAATTCACCTTTGTTTTTACATTTTAAACTTGTAAGTCCTGAACATGATTTACTAAAGTTTACAAGTTTAGTTGAACACCCTATTCCATGAGCCATAAAGCATCTCTCCTTTTATTACCCATTTATAGTAAAATTGTATCAAAAAAGCAATGGTTTTTGTAAAATTAATAAAATTTTAATCCATACTTTTATAATTAAATTTGAGCAAAAAAATAAAGTTATAAGTGCTAATGCAATTTAGTATCTATAACTTTTAATATATGTTTATTTATAATTACTAATTAAATAAAAATAATTTTAAGTTTTGCCTTTATTTACATAAATAAGGCTATTTATTATTAATTCTCATACGCCTAGTATTATCTGGCTTCTTTCATGATAGTATGCAATAATTTATTTCTATTTTGCAGCAAATCAGAGATAGGAATAAAACTACCATTTTTTTTGTCAATTTGGAAATGTATACTTGGCCTATAATTACAGACTATTAAATCATTATTACTCCCGCCTGACATAAAAAGACCCACAATTGAGGCATATGCTAACATACATAAAAAATAGCACCAACAATAGCATATATCATACTACTTCACTCTGATAAAAAACCAACCGACAATAGTTTACTAAAATACTATTTTTTTCTTGTCCACGTCAACCATCCTCTCTCCACATAATAAACAACATCCGATATCATAGATGTTGCTTACCAAAATTATGCTATATTTGTTACCAATTTGTTAATATTAGTTAATATAAATACACTTTTTTATCAATTATGTATATAATCAGTTTTTGCTATTATATTTTTACCACTAAAATATAATCTAGGTACCCTTTTTCCAATTAAACATACTATTTCATAATTAATTGAATCTATATACTTAGCAAGTTCATCTACAAAAATATAATGATTTCGATCTCTTCCAAAAACTGTAACAATTTCTCCCTCGCATATGTCATTAATACCAGATACATCAAGCATCAACTGGTCCATACATACTCTTCCAATAACATTTACACGTTTACCATCTATAAGCATCGAAGATTTATTTGAAAATTTCGTTGAATATCCATCCGCATACCCAATAGGAACGGTTGCCACTTTTATATCTTTATCCGATATGTACTTCCTGCAATAACTAACGCTTGATCCCTTTGGTAATATCTTTATTTGGGATATAACAGTTTTAAGAGACATCGCAGGAATAATATCCACATTCCGTGCTATACTCTCTGAAGGCTTTAAACCGTAAAGTATTATACCTGCCCTAACCATATCAAGATGCATATTCGGATAATTAATTATTCCCGCGCTGTTGCAGCAGTGCCTAAGCTTAAATTTTATACCTATAGACTCAAGTTCATTTATTACTTTTATAAAGTTATCAAATTGCATTTTAGTATAATTACTGTCCGATAAATCATCAGCCGAAGAAAAATGGGTAAAAATACCCTCACTAATCAGCTCCTCACTTTCAAATAGTTCCTTAATCCGGTTTATAGAATTATCATATTCATTTTCATTTCTACAAGTAAATCCTATTCTATTCATTCCCGTGTCTATTTTAAAATGAGATTTAACTTTTATTCCTCTCTTTTTGCATTCCGCAATAACTTTCCTTCCGTATTCATACGATAAAATAGTTTGAGAAAGGTCATATTCATGAACTTTTACCATCATATCATCCGGCGTATATCCAAGAACCAGAATAGGTTTTTTAATATCATATTTTCTAAGCTGAATCGCCTCTTCTAAATTAGACACCGCAAACCAGTCCGTACCAATTTCTTCAAGCTGTTTTGCCACATACTTTACACCATGACCATAAGCGTCCGCTTTAACTACAGACATAATTTTAGTATCTTTTTTGACAATCCTTTTAACTTCAAAAAAATTATGTTTTATTGCATCTAAATCTATCTCGCACCAAGTTCTTTTAAAAAAGTTATCCATTAAAATCTCCACATCCACATATAAATTATTTCTCCGTATATTATATTATCTCATATATTTTCGATATTCTAGATATAAAAAATAAAAAACCGGTTTTAAATATGAACATTTCACTTAAATATATACTGCTTAGAATATTTTAAATAAATTGAATTAAATTTCCTAAATCGGTCAATAATGATTTTATACATATCATGGACGGAGGAAATTTAAGTGCAATACAAAGTTGAAATATGTGGTGTAAATACATCTAAACTAAAAGTACTGCCTGAGAAAGAAAAAATGCGTCTTCTAAAGCTCGTAAAAGAGGGAGACCAAAATGCCAGAGATCAATTGATACAAGGCAATTTAAGGCTTGTACTTAGTGTTATACAAAAATTTACAAACAGAGGAGAGTCCTTAGACGATTTATTTCAAATAGGGTGTATTGGACTTATAAAATCTATAGATAATTTTGACATTTCTCAAAACGTAAGGTTTTCTACTTACGCCGTACCAATGATAATAGGCGAAATCAGAAGGTATTTAAGGGATAATAGCTCTGTAAGAATAAGTAGGTCGATGAGAGACATTGCCTATAAGGCTATCCAAATAAAAGAAAGAATGATCAACGAAAACAACAAAGAACCAACTATAGAAGAAATAGCCGAAGAAATGGAAGTACCTTCTGAAAATATTGTTTTGGCGTTAGAATCAATTGTAGAACCGGTTTCTTTGTATGAACCCGTATTTTCCGATGGTAATGATACTGTATACGTTATGGACCAAATAGGGGACAAAAATAATGATAACAACTGGCTTGATGAAATCGCTTTAAAGCAATCCATCAGAGACCTTAATAAACGAGAAAAACAAATCTTATCTTTAAGGTTTCTCAAAGGCAAAACTCAGATGGAGGTTGCTAGTGAAATTGGTATTAGTCAGGCACAAGTTTCACGCCTTGAAAAAGGAGCTATGAAAAAAGTCAAAAAACAAAAATAATAATTAACATTCTATTGAATATATATAAATAAATTATAGTAAAATATTGATATAATTTATTCAATTTGAGGTGATTTTTATAAAAATAAAATAATTCTTTTACTTATTAACTCCAATAATCTTATCTATCGTTCTACTTATATGCAGATTTCAGAAAATACATTAAGTAGAATAGAAAACGACTATTCTAACTTAAATACAAATTTAAATACTAACTTGACAAATCTCAATACAAGTTTAACAAGCTTAAATTCAAATATAACAAATTTAAATAATTTACAAACAATAGATCCGTCCTTTGCTTTATCAACAAAAACTGCACAAAGACTAATACCGCGATCTCAACCATTATTTGCAATAGAAGAATTAGACGAGGAACAAAAAAATAATTTATAAATATTAATATCTAATATTCTACCAAATAATATTTATCCTACTCCTAAATCTGTATTGTTTATAAGAAGTTCAGCCTTTCCTCCACATTCTTTTTCAAATTTTGTACGAATTTTAGGATAGACTTCATTTAAAAATTTATTTATTAAATCTTTATCAATTAGAGCTTCACTTTTAGTATTTTCATTAAATATATTTACATTAAAATACTCAAAATATTTGTCTGCTATTTCTATGTCGTTAATAATATCTTCTATTGTTTGTCCCTTTATTCCAAATAACAAACAAATTCCCTGAAAATATTTAGCTATTTCTGAGGCTGAAACTTCTTCGGGAATTTTTTTCCCCCATTTTTCACGAATTTTACTATTAAAAGTTTCTACTCCTGTCCGAAACTTTACAGTAATATTTGGAA
>CAYQCM010000042.1:0-9872 GCA_964416045.1 uncultured Eubacteriales bacterium
AAGCGCAAAGTCAACGAGAAAACAATAACGAAATAAGACAGCAAAAACCACCAAATGACGCAAAACCCCAAAAAACACAAACCCACACCAGGGCAGGCACAGCCAAACAACGCACCCAGCCACTAACACGAAGCGCAATCCAAGAACCACCCACGCAACAATAAAACGTCTGCACCGCGTACCTCCAAACTAGTTAGTTTCATCCAGTTTCTGAACCGAAACATAAGGACGACCTTCCTCGATGAAAATATCTTACAAAAAATTTCTTCTTTAGCCGGTACCGGGAGCAGTCTAGATGCAGATATGCTCGACGGAAAACATAGTGATGACTTCGCTACGGCCGCTCAGGGTCTAAAAGCAGATATGTCTATACAACAAATAAAAGTAAATGGAGAAGTAATTCCTTCATCTGATGATATTAATAGTAACATTAATGTTGTAGAAATATCTTCATCTCAATTAGGCATACCAGAAACAAATTCAGGAACTTGGAGCCCTGTATTAAGTTAATTAGAAGGCACTCCCCTCCAACATATACCACAGAATATTGCTACCCATCATGGTACGGAATCGGAGATTTAGTCTTTATAACTTTTCACATGAAATGTAACATCACTGACGCTGGAACTGATTATGCTTGTGTAGAGGGATTACCGTTTACTTCTAAAAATGGGGTCGATGGTCAAGCACTTTCCACAAGAGAAAGTTTTGGAGCAATAGGTTCTGAATCAACAACCATAGGTATAATAGAAGACAATACTAAACGAATAAGAATAGCTAACGCATCGGGTGAAAATAAACAGCAATGGTCAACCGATACAGCATGGATAGGATATACAGGATGCTACATAAAAGCATAGCAACCGTATTAATCTCAAATTAAAAAATCATTAAAGTATAAATTGTTAATTTAATATAATCATATTTATAAAAAAGTTTTCATATTACTTACCATAGATGTACAAACATTCGGAGGAAGTATATGAAAACTTTTATTAACAAATTCAAAAACATTAATAGAAACAAAGAAATAACATATTTTCTAAAAAACAATAAACTTCTGATTTTTTTATCTATTATACTAATATTAGGAATGATATTTGGAGCAATAGGAATAAAATTTATTAAACTTGACACTATAAAAAAATTAGATTTTTTGTTTGCAACCGATTTTAGTGAAAGAAACAGTCAGCCAAAAGTATATACCTTTATAGCTTCTTTTTCATCGTCTTACATATTTACACTTCTTATATTGGTAATGTCTCTATCGTTTTTCGGAAGCGTAACTATTCCAATAATAATTTTTTTCAGAGGTGTAGGTCTTGGAATAACCTCTGGATATTTATATCTAATCTATGGATTAAAAGGCATAGCATACCATATTCTAATATTATTGCCTGGAATATTTATATCTTCAATAGCTATATTATTAATTTCATCCCATGCAATAAAATTTTCTATAAAGTTTGCATCAAAAATAACACCAAAGCCTACGGAAGACAGACTTTGGTTAAAATTAACAGAGTATTTTAAAAAATGTAGTTACCTAAGTATAATTCTAATATTCTCTTCAATTGTTGATATGATAGAAATGATATTATTTTCAAAATTTTTTAATTTTTAACTGTGTTGAAATTACTCTTATATAATTTTCTATAAATTAAATATGAAATTAAGGCTACAACAATTGCAATTATACTTAAAATAGCTCCAATATTATTATATTTATCCGAATTAAATATTTGTTTATTTTTAATTTGTAAAAACTTTTCTTCTGACTTCTTTAATTTCGGATAGTTCATAACCTTGGATTTTTCACTATCACTCAAATCATCATATGAATTCCTTGCAAACTTTAAAATATTAGATGACTCCGGCGTAATTTCATAAGGGATCTGACTTATTATATTTGAAACGCTTGTTATATTATAGTCCGTATTATTTATTAAACAAATAGATATATTATTTACATCCAGCTCATTATTTAAATAAACCTCTCCAGCTAAATCTTTATACTTGAGTTTTATAATATGTTCCCCAAAACTTAAATTATCTATCTGTAATATTCCATTTTCATCAGTTGATATTTCTGTCTCAGTTTTTCCGTCAAGTTTTATGCTTATAACGCATGATCTTAAAATTCCCGAGCTATCTTTAACAATTACTTTTCCGTTATAATTTTCTAAATGTTCATTATTTCTTTTTATTTTTACCCTTTGATCATTTATAGGTAAACTAAATTTTCCGTTATTTTTAAATGTAATTTCTGAGATATATTTATAAAGTACGTCCGATAAATATCCGCCCTTATACTTTATTTCTTCATTCATTATAGATGGAAATTCATAGAGCGTATAGTCATTGCACAGTAACACTATTTCAGACGTATTATCTTCTCTTGAAAGTTCTTGTATTTCCTTATTAGTAGTTTCATCAAACAAACTTATTTTTGTTACTCTATTTCCCTCTTCATCCGTTTCATAATTATACGGGGTTTTTGAAATATCACATTCTATACGCATTCCAGATATTTGAGGAAACCCTCCAAACGGTCCTGTAAGTTTACTGCTGTTGCCTTCCTCTATTCTTTTTAATTTACCTACTCCCCTTTCAATCATTTTATAGAGCTTATTGGGTGTTATAATTTGTACCGATAACCTATTATCAAGAGGTAAAACATTTAAAACATCGATCATCCTAATATACCCGGCATCTATTTTAGACCTGACGGCACCACCATTTTCGAAAGCTACCATTGGAAAATCCGAATAATTAGTATCTTTTAAAAGTTCTTTACCTTCTTTCATCATCGCATCGCAAATAAGATCTCCTAAATTCGTTTCGATAAATCTACTAATATTTATACTGTTATACGATCCCCCATACAAAACATTTTCTGTCCTACCTATTACTTTTTCTAATTCTCCTGAAAAATTTGAATATAATTCATTATAAAGTTTTGTAATAGACTTATCGGGAATAAAGTCTCTAGCTACTTCTGCAGCGGATAAAATTTGTGAATTTACAGTTATATTCTTTTTATTATCAAAATCTATTTGTAATTTACCTATATTTGATGAATTGACCCCTGTCTGGGCTATTACCGTATTATTTATCCTCTTAGTAGTTTTAGTATGACTATGCCCGTCTATTATAACGTCAATTCCAGGTACTATTCTTGCTATTTCATTACTGGTTATTATATTTCCTGAATTTATTTCACCCACGTGCATTATTCCTATTACTAAATCCACGCCTTCTGATTTTAATTTTTCCACTTCTTGTTTTGTAGTCTGAAGCTCACTTTTAAACTCTATATTTTCCAAATTTTCCGGTATAGTAGTTTTCGTTGTTTCACTTGTGGTTATCCCAAAAAATCCTATTTTTATACCTTGTATTTCCTTAATGAACTCTTTCCCATTACCTATCCCCACATCTTTTAGAAACAATTCATCACCTTCATAAATATTAGCAGAAATCACAGGAAAATTAGCAGCTTTCACACATTCTTTAACCGCTTTACTCCCAAAATCAAATTCATGATTTCCTATTGTCATACAATCATAAGTTGTAGCATTCATTAGCTTTATTATGTCCAGCCCTTTACTGTACTTTCCTAGCGGACTTCCTTGAAGAGCATCCCCCGCATCTATAAGAATTGAATTAGGAGTATTATCTTTCATACTTTTTATCATATCTAGTCCTATTTGGGTAAGTATGCCGTTTTTATATATACTATTTACATTCCCATGCATATCATTAGTATGATATATAACTATCTTGTTGTTTTCCTTCGTCGCCACCAAAAATGGACAAAACAAAAATATTAATAAACCTACCCAGCATAACGATAGCCTAAACAAGTTAGACATCTTTCGCATAAATATATCCCCCATCTGCGAATATAAGACAAATTATACTTTTTAAAATTAGTATTTCTTGAACATATCACTTATTTTATTTAAATCAGTAGTCTTCGATAAACACAAAGATAACAATATACGTGCCTTTTGAGGAGGCAAAGTATCAGCGCATATTCCATATTCAATTAAAGATTTTTCACTTGTAACTAGTCCACTTGAAATCCTTGTACTCCTTACAACTGGAAATCCATCTTTTAAAAGTTCTTCTATTTTTTTATTCCATATTTTACTAGATCCACCGCATCCTGCTCCGGCTATTACTATACCATTAGATGTTTTTGATAAATAATCTAAAATACCTACATCTGCGTCGGCAAAAAAATATGCAACAGACACATAAGGAAGTTTCTTAACATCTTTTAAATCGAATTCGGATTTCACAGTATGTAATTTACTTGACTCATTATAAAAATATACTTCGTCATCTCTAACATAACCTAAACATCCAAAATCTTTTTGATTAAAAGCATTTACCTTAAAGCAACTTACCTTGTGAACATCTCTTGCATTATAAATACAGTCACAAAATAATACTAATACACCTTTGCCGAAAGCTTTTTCACTTCTTGCAAGTACTATAGCCTGATATAAATTCAAAGGACCATCTGCACTAGTAGCAGTAGCCGGTCTCATAGCACCTGTTATTACTACCGGTTTATTTGTCTTAACAGTCAAATTTAAAAAATATGCTGTTTCTTCCAAAGTATCCGTTCCGTGAGTAACTACAAATCCATCAATATTATCATCTTCAGACGACTGATTTATATAATTTGCTATCTTTATATAATCTTCCTGAGTAATGTCGCAGCTGTCAACATTAGTAATATTCTTAGTACTTAAATTTGCTAAATTCGATATTCCTTCTACGGCATCTACAAGGTCATTAACTTCTATTTGTCCTGCCTCATAAGAAGAAGTATTCCCTATCCTTCCTACTCCTGCTATAGTACCCCCGGTACCGATTATAACTATATTTTTTGTTTTAATTTTTTGTAGAATCACAAAATTATATCTCCTATCAAATTAAAATAGTGTAAAAACTAATTACTTCATAAATATAATATATTTATTTAAAAGATGATACAGTAATTTTTCACAATCATTTTGCTTTTTATGGCTATAAAACGTAAATTTTGTATAATTTTACTCTTTTTCATAAATAAATTTGCTTAAATCTTGCTTAGCCTTATTTAAATCACTTATAACTAATACCATCTTATGATCTATAGTTTCACTTTTGACATTATCATTAGTAGGAATTCTAAACTGCTGTGTTTCAAAGTTTAAGTAAGTTAAAGCGTTACTGGATAATTTAGTAATTTCTGATGTTTTTAGATTCGTAGTTACCATAGGCGCTATATCAGATACAATTTTAGTAATTTGAAGTAAATTGGTCTTCTTCAATTTATTAATTCCAGCTACAATAACATTTCTTTGACGCTGAGTTCTATCATAATCTGATCCGGAACTGTCTCTATTTCTAGCATGTTGAAGCGCCTGAGATCCGGTTAAATGTTTCATACCTGAACCTTCTAATTTTTGCTTGTCCGGAGCATGTGAATTTATATATGACACTTCACTCGCTGTTAATTCTATATCAATTCCACCTAAATTATCAACTACTTTTGAAAATTCCTCAAAATTAACCGCAACATACCTATCTATTACTATACCTAAATTACGTTCTATAGTGTCTATAGCAAGTTTTGGACCTCCTAAAGAGTATGCTGCATTTATCCTATCGCTACTGTATCCGGGTATTTTTACCCAAGTGTCTCTCATAATCGAAGTTATTTTAATTTTTTTATTTCTAAGGTCCAAAGAAGCAACTAATATACTATCGCTTCTACCTTTATCATCTTTAGATGTCCCGTCTATGCCCAAAAGTAATACGTTAAGAACCATATTGCTTGTTCGGATATTGCTATTATCACTACTTTGGTCCGGTGAATTTTCCGAAGTATCATTATCATTTGACAAATCATCGTAGTTAAAAGAATTAATTACATTATATATATAAATCATGCCACTGCCAACTATTCCTATTATGACAAAAAAAAGAATAGAAAATATCTTTCCTATGTACCTTTTTTTACTTTTTTTTTCTTTTATAGAATAAATATCCACATAAGATCTTTTTCCATTATTTGAATGTTTTAGATTACTCCCCACAAAGATTCACATCCCAATTTTTTTAATTCTAAAATCATTCCATATTATAAGAAAATTAATTGCAAAAATCAACAAAATAAAATTTATATTTCCAATAATAAGTCACTATATGTAACAAATAAATATTCATCCTCTGCATATAAAAAACTTATATACAGAGGTCAAAATTACCTACTCATCAAATGATCCTGCACATTTGAGGCAAATTCATCTATAACTTTTACAGCCTTTTTTACTTTCTTGTCCATTCTCCCAGTATTGCACCCGCAGAAATTTTCAACAACATATACTATAAATACTAAAGATAAAAAAATAAAAATCATGTTCATAAAAATATTCCTAAATTTCATAACTAAACTTCCTTCCCATTTTAAAAATATTGTTTATCTTATCATTATCAATTTTTATATGATTTATTCTTTTGATTTTATATATTGTATAAAAAAAATAAAACTTGACTTTTTTTTTGATAAATGTATATAATAAAACTAACTCTATACAAAAGAAGGATGTTAATTTGGAAACAAGCATAGATGAGTTGTTAAAGGATAAAGAATTTGTAAAAAGAATATTTAAAATGGAAACGCCATAAAAAGTTCAAAAAGCTTTTTTAGATAAAGGAGTCAAAATTTCCATAAGAGAACTTGAAGAAATTGCTAAAAATGTATCTGAATTAATTAATAGTCCAGAAGAATATAGGAAAATTAAAGATACAGAAAATATATGCGGTGGTAAAATACACAAAAATTTACGAACTGCTGCAGCTTTAATATCAGGCATATCGGTAGGTGGTTCTGCAATATTTTTAGCGTACAAAGCTAATCAGGTTATAAATAAAGTAAATAATACTATGGATAGAGCAAATTAAGTTTTAGGAGAAATACCTAATGGACGGTTTGCTCAGTTTAGAAGAAGATAAAAAATAAAATTTTTAATTAGAGGTGGATAATATGACAAACGATATTAATAAGTTATTATAAGATAAAGATTTCGTAGAAAAAATACTTGTTATGAAAATACCAGAAGAAATTCAAAAAGCATTTTTAGATAAGGGAGTCAAAATTTCTATAGAAGAACTTGAAGAAATTGCTAAAAATGTATCTCAAATAATTAATAATCCCCATGCAAAAAAAGAAATTATTGATAATGAAATGGAAAGTAGTATATCAGGAGGCCTTAACATCCACAAAGGACTACGTACTGCTGCTGCTATAATAGCGGGAGTAGGAGTAGGAGGATCGGCAGCATATGTGGCATATAAGGCGGGCACCGTTCTTGACAACGCGAATGCCACTCTTGCCAAAGCAAATGACGCTGCGGACGGGGTAACAAACGGTTATTTGGGTCGGTTGTTGCGTTGGGGCAGTTAAATCTCTTTTAAGGGAAATGATATAATATGACAACAATTGAAGAATCATTTTCTGATAAAAAATTTGTAATAAAAATACTTTCATCACAAACTAATGAAGAAATTCAGGAAGAATTTGAAAAAATGACGTAAAAATCTAAATAGAGGAAATTCGAAAAATTAAAGATAATTTCCAAGAATTCATTGACAACCCAAACAAACTTCCAGATGAAGCAATGCAAAATATATCCGGAGGAGTATCTGTAGGGTCCGTTTTAAAAGGGACAGCTAATGCTATAATAACTACTGGAACTATTGTGACTGCAGGATATATCTAATATATGACGAATTTTTTAAACCTAAAAGTAATATAAGTGTTATAATCCAAGGTATTAATTGTTTAAAATTTAAAGTATTTTCTACCATATAAAATCAAATACTTATCTTAGATTTATTTTTTAAATTTAAGAAAAAGGTTTGATTATTTTTATGCTTAAAAGAACAATAATGTTTTTTTCATTTCTAATGTTTTCATTATGTATAATGATTTTTTCCCTTAATAATCTTTCAACGGAATCACAAGACAAACTTTCTAATGCCGCCACTTCACAACAATCATACAAATTAAAAGTAGCAGATATCAGAGGTACAATCTATGACTGTAATTTAAATCCAATGGTAAATAATCATACTAAAATAGTTGCCGCGATACTGCCTAATTTAAATATATTTAATTTTCTTTCAAACACTGTAAATAAAGATAAGTCAGAATTATTCAAATTATTTTCATCCTCCAAAACCCCATTTATAATGGAACTTGATCAAAAAATAGAATACGATGGAATCGAATGCTTTAACATTCCCATAAGATATAAGGGAATTATTCATGCGCCACATATAATAGGATATTTATCCGGAAGCGGTAAAGGAGTATCAGGAATAGAAAAATCATTTGACTCCTATTTATCAAACGACGGGTCTTCTATATACGTTAAATATAATATAGATGCGTCTAATAAAATACTATCGGGAGGAAAAAGTTATATTGACAACAAATACTATATGTACTCCAAAGGAGTAGTTCTAAATATTGACAATAAGATACAATCAATTGCTGAAGAAATTTCAAATAAATACATTTCTCAAGGATCTGTTATTATAACAGAAGTTCCAAATTGTGAGATAAGAGCCTCAGTAAGTCTTCCAAGCTTTACGCCTCAAAATATATCTAACTACTTGAGCGATGAAAACTCTCCCCTGCTTAACAGAATATTATGTCAGTATGATCTAGGGTCTGTTTTTAAAGTTATTACCGCTGCAACTGCACTTGAAAATGGTATAAGTCCGAGCTTAAAATACGACTGCAAAGGTTCATATAATGTACAAGACCATGATTTTAAATGTTTCAATGGAATATCACATGGAGAAATAAATATGGAAGAAGCTATTGCATATTCTTGTAATGGATATTTCATAAAACTTTCAGAATCTATAGGAGCAAATAAACTATTAGAAATGTCAAAAAAATTTGGACTCGGGGAATCTATTACTTTAGCTGATGATATAGTCTCTTCCAAAGGAGTACTTCCCAGCGAAGAAAGTATATCCAACCCTAAAATATTAGCTAATCTATCATTTGGGCAAGGGAAATTATCTGTAACACCAGTTCAAATTTCTGCACTTATAAACGCAATCGCTTCAGGGGGAATTTACACAAACCCAAAATTAGTTAAAGGTCTTGTAAATTCAGGTCTCGAATATATTTCTGAAGAAACTAATACAAATAATAAAAGAGTAATTAGTGAGTCTACTTCGCAAAAATTACAGCAATTTATGTCAGCCTCTGTAGAATACGGTACAAGCAAAAAAGGTAAACCCACTAAAGTTAGCGCAGCTGCTAAAACATCTACAGCCCAAACCGGTATAATAGTAAACGGCAATAAAATAATACAAGCATGGTATGCAGGATTTTTCCCTGTGGGAAATCCAAAATATTGTGTTGTTATACTTTCTGAAGGTGGAACTGGAGGTGGAAAAAGTTGTGGACCGGTATTTCAGGAAATAGCTGACAGTATGTATGACATATTTCTTTCTTAAAATTTAAATATACTTATTGACTTGTAAAAATATAAATGATATTATTTATTAGCTTTTATTAATATAAATCGGATTTAAAATGCCGATTACATTATGGAGAGGTGTCCGAGTTGGCCGAAGGAGCACGATTGGAAATCGTGTAAGCTATTAAAGTAGCTTCTGGGGTTCGAATCCCCATCTCTCCACCATTCAGATAGACTGATTTAGATATAATGTAGTTTTTGTGTAACGATTGCTCTTTGAATTTTAGGAGTAATCGTTACAACTTTTTTCTGCATGGGTGCATTTTTGAATTATAAAAAGCTATAATCGTTACATAAAGTTAGTAATCG
>CAYQCM010000043.1:0-9860 GCA_964416045.1 uncultured Eubacteriales bacterium
TCGGTTTTTTTCATATTTTTTTCACCTCTTGGTTTTATTTTCTCTGTTTATATTCGAAAAATACATTTATATATAATTTTATTTCAAAAAAAATAAATTTATTTGACAATTATGAACATATAGTATAAAACAGAAAAAATAAAAACAGGGCAGTTTGGAAGTAACATGAAGATAACTATTATAAATGATGGACCTGTAAATATAATAATAGAGTCTATAGGCGGAAAGATTATTTAAAATTTAAGCCTTGAACTTTTTATCACTCTATAAAATAATATTATCAATAAAGAATTTATAAAATACTTTAAAATGTTAAAAGGTAAAAATACCCAAAGTATTAAATTTATAGATGGTTCCCAAGCAATTTTCATATAAAATGGTATAATCATTAAATTTATTATTATCATAAATAAAGTAGAGAAAATCATCGCAAATAGTAAACCTATTAATAAAGAATATTTGCTATTTAATTTTTTATTGATTATAGACGCAGTTATTGAGAAAGTTAATGTAGATAGAATATTCATCAAAAGTCCAAATATGCCCGTCGAACCTATAGTAAGCATTTCTAAAAAACATACAATTACAGTAACTAAAAGACAAACTGCAGGATTAAATATAAGTCCCCCAAGAGTAATTATTATATCTTTAAGGTCATATTTAAGAAAAGAAGATATAGGTATACGAAATGATATAGTTAGTATATATGAAATAACACACAATATTGATATATCAGTAATAGTTTTTATTTTTTCGTTCATTCTAAAGTCCTTTAATATAAAAATATAAATTATAATAAATATGTATGCATAAATACTGTTATAATAAACCAAATTATATCACGTTTAAAATCATTTTTACAAACATAAATACATAGTCTAAAGATCCCCCATCTAAATAATAGATACGGGGATCTTAAATTTTTAAAAAATATTAGCAATTACAACCACTGTTATTGTTATTATATCCAGACCAATTATATGATGTTCGACCATTAAGAATATTTGTAGTCAATCCAGAACCATTACCGTTTGAAGTGTTAGTCCCTCTAGTGTTTATCGGTGTAATATTATATGCCATAGTTACAGGTACATATTGAGTAAATACTCCAGAGCTTCCATTATTACAGCTATTACAGCTATTGCAACAACACATATTTATCATTCCTTTTTATTTTTATCATCTGTGGAATGTCCCCACATTACATTATATGGCAGTAAACAATAAATTGTGATATAAATTAAACCTTAATTTATAAACTCAGCTAAAGCATATTTTTTTCCATTATCATCCGAAAGACAAACCACGCATCCTCTATCTGACTTTCCTACCTTTATAAAGATGGTATCACCAAGTAAAGCAGAATTTCTATATTCTATTCTCATAGATCTAAATTTTTTAAATTCTTCCGGTAAATATCTAATAGAAATTTCAATATATTTTTCATTATTCATGTGATTATTAGAATCAATGTAACTTTTATCGATTAATATTTTACCAATATTTTCTCCATATAAAGGCTCCGAAATTTTTTTTGAAACTTGGTTCATTTCTATTTTTTCAGACATTTTATAAGGTTTTGTATCTTCAGGTTTTATCTTCAAAATTTTTTGCTTAATACTATCTACTAAAATCCACTTGGAATCAGCTTTTACTAGTATTTGCCCTTTACTATCTTTAATTATAAAATTTCTGTTTCCAAAAACTCTATTGAAACTGTATGGACTTGTAATAACTTCAATTTCTTCTCCAAATAGAGGATACCTTAAAATTTCTATATACCAAGAAGATATCATCCAAGTTTTATTGTATTTTTTCAGTGCCTCTATTCCTACCCCAAGATCCTCAGAATGAAAAGTACTGCAATCTTGCATGTAATTTACTATATTTCCAAACGTAATAACTCCTTTTAAATCTGTCTCGCTAAACCTAACCCGACTTTTAAAACTATACATAAATAAAACACATAACTCCTTTTTACAAACTAAATGTATTATATCTTTTATAGTAAAATTTTAAAAGATAAAAAGTAATATATAAAATTTTTAAAAAATGTTATTTTATTTAAATATCTGTAAATCATATTTATTATTAATCCGATATAATATAATATTATGAACGCTAAAAATATTTATATTTAAATGTAAAAGGAGCGCTTTAATCATGACACTATCTACTAAAATAAAAAATGTATCTGCAAGACAAATCTTCGATTCCAGAGGTACACCCACAGTTGAAGCCGAAGTAATTTTAGAATCAGGAATTAAAGCTTGTGCAGCCGTACCTTCAGGAGCATCAACAGGAAAACATGAAGCAGTAGAGTTAAGAGACGGTTTGGATGAATATAAAGGTAAAGGTGTAAGTAAAGCTGTAAATAATGTTAACCAAGAAATTAATGAAATAATAGTTGGAAAAGACGTAACTAATCAATACGAGATAGACTATACTATGATAGAAAAAGACGGTACGGAAAATAAAAATAACTTAGGAGCTAACGCTACATTAGCCGTATCATTAGCATGTGCTAAAGCAGGAGCCAAATCATACGGTATAGAACTTTATCAATATTTAGGTGGAATAAATGCCAGTACTCTGCCAATACCTATGATGAATATATTAAACGGAGGAGCACACGCAGACAACAACGTAGAAATACAAGAATTTATGATATTTCCGTCAGGTGCGAAAAACTTCAATCAAGCTATGATGATAGGTACAGATATATATAAAACTTTAAAAGATATTTTAAAATCAGAAGGAATGTCAACATCAGTAGGAGATGAAGGCGGATTTGCTCCAAATCTTGACAAAGATGAAACGGCACTGGAACTTATAGTATCCGCTATTAAAAAATCAGGCTATGAACCTGGAAAAGATGTATATATATGTTTAGACGTAGCTGCCGGAGAATGGCTAGGAAAAGATGGTAAATATTTATTTCCTAAAAAAAACAAAGATATTCTACCAAGTGATTTACTATCATATTATAAAGATCTCATTAGTAAGTATCCTATCGTATCAATAGAGGACCCATTTTCAGATGATGATTTTGAAAATTTTTACAAGTTTAATAAGGAAGTCGGAAAAAATATTCAAATAGTCGGGGACGACTTATTCGTAACAAATAAAAAAAGACTTCAGAAAGGAATAGATAAAAAAAGCGCAAACGCAATACTTATAAAACCAAATCAAATAGGTACACTTACGGAAACCTTAGAAACAATAAATTTAGCACAAAAAAGTGGATACAAAACAATAGTATCTCACAGAAGCGGTGAAACAGAAGATACCTCCATAGCAGATATAGCTGTGGCAACAAATTCGGGACAAATAAAGACAGGAGCTCCTGCAAGAAGTGAAAGAGTATGTAAATATAATAGACTCCTTAAAATAGAACAAAATTTAAAAAATTTTTCTAAATATGGAATACTATAATTTTATAAACTAAAACTTACTAATGTCACTTAAATTCAAAAATTAATTTTAAAATATAGTTAGGATTTAAGTGGCAAATTATATTTTTAATTTTAAATACAAAAGATAAATATACTGTATATAAATCTAAAATTCTATAAAAATAATTAAATTAATATAACTTATTTACAAATAATTCTATATATGGTATATTAAAACTATAAAAAAAGGAGGTATATACCATGAAAAAGAAAATTTGTATAATTATTACAGCTATCCTTTTACTATCTAATAATAACTATAATACATTAAATGAAGAAATATATGAAGAAATATATGATAGTATTAGTGAGTATGAGTCTATTTCTTCTTCAAATCAGAATCGTAAAATAATAGACGTCCCATATATTAATCAAAATAAAATAGTCTGTGGATGCGAAGCAGTAAGTTCCACAATGCTGCTCCAACATTATGGGTATAAATTATCAGAAAAGGAATTTACAGACAATTATCTTATTAAAAAAGATTGGTATATAGGAAAAAACAAAAAAATATATGGTCCTGATCCAAATGCTGCTTATGCTGGAAATCCATATAAATCCAGTGGTATAAACTGTGGATTTGGATGTTATGCTCCCTCTACGGCTAAATCTATAAATAAAATTTTAGACCAAGAAAAACATGAAGTAAAAGTAACAACCGGAACCAGCATACATGATTTAATAGAAACATATATTGACAATGATATCCCCTTGCTAATATGGGCCACAATGGGAATGTCGCCTTCCAGAAAAACTATGTCATGGATAATAAACTACGTAGATGAAAATTCAAAATTAAAAATCGGTGATACATATACTTGGACATCAGGAGAACATTGTCTAGTATTAGTAGGATATGATAAAGATAAATACTATTTTAATGACCCATATAAAAATCATGGATTGATAGGATATCAGAAATCATTAGTGGAAAAAAGATTTGAAGAATTAGGTAAACAATCTTTAGTAATACTAGAAAAATAAAATAATTTTAATAATAGGACTTTCTATATAAAAAGGTTTAAATTGATGTTTAGTCAAAAATCCTCCTTAATTTAGTATAAGGGGGATTTTTTATTATATAAGTTTATTTAGCCTCTACAATTTTAATTTTATTAAAAGGAATATTAGTTTGGGAAAATACAATATCTCTTATAATTATTATAGAACTTTCATCCAAAGAGTTAGGGGAAATTACAACATTACATTCACCATTTTGTATAACACACAAACATTCTTCAAATCCTTTAGCCTTTATAAGATTTTCTATATTAGTCTCTTGAGCAATAGATTGTGATATGTAATTTACCTGTTCTAAAGCTTTCTTTTTTGACTTTTCGTCTATTTGACTCCCCGACAAAGATGACTTTACAACATCAACAGCTTCATCTCTTGATTTTTGTCTGTCAAGTTTTGCCTTTGCAAAGTACTCTTTCGTTTTGCTTGGCATATTAGACACATGATGTACTTCAGATTCGTTATCATCAAAATTTGGCACATTTGAACTGTTAACGTACCTTGCCTCTCCTATTTCTCTTTCAGGGCGAAATATATCTGTTGAAATAAGACCATGATCATCAGAAAATTGCCAATTTAAATATATAGCTGCTCCCAAAGCTACTACTAAAGATGCTAAAACTAATTGACGTCTATGAAACTTCATTTTTATTCCTCCAAATTTTGAATATATATATTTTTATTCTTAAACATTAAGTTTTATACCGACTTTGTAACACAAACACGTTTTGAAGTTATATCTAATGCAGTAGTAACGGCGTTAACTACTCTTTGCTGTACCTGCGGATCATCTCCTCCCGGACATACTATTATCACTCCTTTTATTTTTGGCTGTATTTCTGTAACTGCCAGTGCGTGTTCAGACCCTTCAGAGTCTTTAATAGTTATATATTTTTTTTCGCAGTCGTCAGATTCTTTTTTTCTTGTAGTTTCTCCTCCGGATTTATCTTCAGATGCTTCTTTATTCTTCTTTTCTTCAGTTGCATATATAGTTTCAGATCCATTTTCAAGAGTCACTAAAACTTTACACTTACCAGCTCCCTTAATACTAGAAACTATAGATTCAAGACTTTGCTGTAAATTATTTATATACCTTTCTGCACTAATTTTCTCATCTACTTTCATATTTATAACTTTACTTTCATCTTTCTTAAAAAGATTAGACATAAATATAAGAAGTATTCCTCCCATACCTAAATAAATGACAATTTTTCTATACTTATCATTAGAAAAGATACTTGTAAATTTATCTTTAATATCCGAAACTTCACTGGATTTTGACGACATAAATTTTCCCCTCCAAACTTCAAACTTTTTTATTTCCTAATTTTTAAACCACAACCTCAGTTTTTATTCTTAATTTCTTCTCAACATCTCCCCTGACTTTTTCCTTTAAATTACAATCACTTTTATTTAAATATATCCTGCACTTAATAATAGATATGTTCCTATCTTCATCAGTATCCATAAATATTTCTATTTTCTCATACTTAATGTTATTATCCTTTAAAAAGCCTACAACAACTCTTCTGACATTTTCTTGCGCTAAATACTCTATTTGTCCATTAATCTTTTCAACGAACTTTATCTTTTCTTTATCTACGTAACCCGAAGATATTTTTTTAATATTTAAATCCCATCTGTTTTTCCTATCGGCAAAAGGAGAAATAATTATACATACCATAAACACACCCAAGACCATACGCATCATTTTTTCCATTTTTCCAGGAGGCAAAATAAGTTCGAATATAATACTGGCCATAGAAGATAAACATATTAAACTAGACCATTCTTTAACTAATCCCATTTACTACCCATTACCTCCTATAATAAGCATAAGTACAGTAGAAACAGCTAACACCAACATAGATGCAAAAATAATAGCAAACATAGTTTCCATAACTTTAGAAGATGATTTTAAAAGACTGCAAATTTTTGTAAGACCAAAAATCTCTCCAAAATATATGCAAATATGTAAAAATATAATCCAGACGCTGCATTCAATAATAATCGGCATAAATATTGCTCCACCGGCAATAACCCCAAATGCTCCTACACCTGATTTTAAAAGTTTTACGCAGCCTTCAACAGTATTAAATGCATCACTAAGCGCACTTCCAACCACAGGTACAAAACTTGTAAGAGCAAATTTCATAGTCTTGCTCCCTATACTATCTGCCGAAGACGACACTAAATTTTGAAGAGTCAGAAGTCCTACAAATATTGAAACTGAAAATCCTAATATCCATTTAGTGATCTTATGAAACATATCACATATTTTATCTAAGTTTAGTATCTCAGAAGTAGAAGACACTATTGATATTCCTAAAACCGTATTCATACACGGCACTAAAAAATTAGATGAAACTTGAGAAATTACTTGTCCGGCTACAATCATCATCACATGATACGATGTTGCTGATATGGACTGTCCAGAAGCAACCATTATGGTAGTCATTACAGGTATATAACAAAGTATAAATCCTGCCGCCGCTTTTATAACAGCCGACATCGAAGAAATACTTTTCACTATAGGGTCCACAATGCTCATACATACGCAAAGGGTACTAATAGAAGAAATAATCTTACCAATATGTTCGCTTCCAAAGGTAGTTTTAATACTATGTATAATGGCATTTAAAAGTATTATTGCCAAAACCGGCATAAGCGATCCAAAAGGGGAAGAAATCTTTTTCTTACCTACCTTATTTATCTGAGAAAATACTTTATCGGGAGTAACACTTGTAATACTTTTCCAATCTTTAACATCTATATCCATATCTTCCAAGATCTCGGAAGATTCTTTTGGTATACTGCGTTCTAAACCCTCTGCCCCGCTAATTTTAAATTGCTCACTATATATATTATTAAAAATATTTTCTTTTTCTTCACCTGCATATATATTAGATGCAAATATAGTAATTAGGAAAATGAATGTAAAAAAAACGAAAACTTTTTTCATATAATCATCCTCCAATTAAATTTAAAGCTATATTTGTGACCTTTTCAAAAAGAGGTAAGGCAGTAATAATAATAGCAACTTTACCTGCAAGTTCTACTTTTGAAGATAAAGACACTTCTCCTGCGTCACTGCAAGAATCGGAAGCAAACTGGGTAATAAAACAAATCCCTAAAGATTTAAAAAGTATTATTATATAGTCATGGGAAATCTTAGTGTTATACAAAAGATTCTTTATTTGATTTACAGCAGGCAAAAATTCATAAAGTATCACAGAAAGAACAATAATACTAGCAGCTATATTAATCATCATTGAATACTCCGGAACATACTTCCTTAGCACTACAGAAATAACAGCAATTATAATAATCCATCCGCTTAAAGATAAAATATTCATTTAATCACAATCCAAAAACAGACTTAATAGTTTTAAATAACACATCTATCTCTTGTATAATCATCATTAAAACTACAATAAGTCCTGCTAAAGTTGTCATCATTGCCTGTTCCTCCCGCTCAGAACGTATCAGAACCTGATTTAATACTGCCACTATTATTCCTATTGCTGCGATTTTAAATATCAAGTCTATGTTCATTAAAATTCCTCCATTTTAAATAAACAATAATGCTATAGCTGCTGCAAAGCATGTTCCAAGAACCGTGTATAGTTTACTTTTCACTTTTTTTTCTTCCAATAAGTTATCAAGATACGTCTTTATGGTCTCGTAGTAGTATTTGCAATGCAAGACTTGCGACTGAGTATCACTATTTCCAAGCCCTAATCCAAAATCTATTATTGATAACTCTTGATCATTTAAAACTCCTATATCTTTCGAGATTCCCTTAAAAGACTTCTTCCAAGCATCAGGAAAAATATACCCGGAATCTACATATTCTTTACATTTGCATATGTAAGAGTAAAATATTCCATTTGAGTAAAACTTATTAAGTATCTCCGAAATATCCGAACAATTATACTTTATCTCATTTTCTACAAACATAATAAATTCCATATACTTCTTTATAAACGTAAGCTTGTCAGACAATTTCACAGCATAGGCATACCCTCCAATCGTCCCGGAACAAATAATTAATAAAAAACCTACTAATTTAAACATCCAGATCATCAACCTTATATATTTTGAATATTTCCCCGGGATATTTATCATTTTCAAGTAATACGATATGTTCAAATACCCCTGAACTTATAAGTAATTTAATTTGTGATCTTCTTAAAACTTCATCTATAGATCCGCCGTGGGCACTTGCAATAAACTTAACTCCTGAATTAACGCTTTCCAATATAGACATTACATCTTCCCCATTACCTATTTCATCGCAAATGACGAAGTCCGGAGATAAAGTTCTTACAGCATGTAAAATACCTTCTCCTTTAGGGTATCCATCTAAAATGTCACAAAACCCTACATCATACTGAGGTATTCCATGATAAACAGATCCTATTTCCCCACGCTCATCAATAATAGAAATTTTTTTTAAAGTTCCATTAGTACTTTTTATAGAAAGCTTACGTGCTAAATCTCTTAAAATAGTAGTTTTTCCGCTACTTGGCTTACCGACAAAAAGAATTCCCCCTACTTTTCCACAAAATCTTTTGAAAATTTTATCTGACGCTCCTATTACTTCCCTAGCTATACGTACATTTAGTGAAGATATATTTTTTATATTTGATATACGCCCATCAGAAATAACGGCACTACCGCATATTCCTATCCTATGACCACCTTTAAATGTAACGTACCCATTTTTAATCTGGTTTTGATAACTATAAACCGAATAGTTACATATATTTTTAAAAGTATTATAAATGTCGTTTTCGGAAACTATTAAGAAAGGCGAATCGTTATAGTTGATAATAAAATTTCCCCCGCTATATAAATTAATAACTATATTTTTATTTATTCTAATTCTAATTTCACTGGCTTTAACTTTTATACTATCAGGAATATCCTGAACTATACTATAAAGTCTACTGCAAAGGCATTTTGCCGCACTTCTAAAACAGTCCATTTTATTACTTGTCCCCCTCATAAACATAATTATGGACATACTGACTGTTTTAGAACTAATAATTTAAATTTTTTATTTTCTATAATATTCAAAAATTTAAGAATTTTTAATTGTTCTATCTAAAGTCAAATATATATATATATTAAAAAAACAATTTTTCAAAATTAGTTCTAAAAACTTACATTGTTTACTTTATGTTATCCTAAACAAATGCAAAACAAAAAATCTAGAACCTATTATAGTTACTAGATTTTTTGTTTATAAATTATTAATTTGTAATTTAAGATTTTCGATTCGGTCTCTATTATTTAACAAACTTTCACACAAAATTCTTGCTCTTTCTTTAATTCTTCTAGCTCCGAATTCATTTACCTCTATGTTAATTTTTTCAATTAAAT
>CAYQCM010000044.1:0-9784 GCA_964416045.1 uncultured Eubacteriales bacterium
ATTTGGATTACCTGCTATGGCAATTACTCTGTCAGCTGTATTATTTTCTGGAATTAGAATATTAGATTCTGAATTGGTTAGTCTCAATAATATCAGCTCCAAATATATAGTATTATTCTGAAGATTTTACGATTATTTTTTTTGCGTCTTCGTCTCTAAGAGCAATAACTGCGCCACGAATGAAGTATGCTGTTGGGTCCCCGTAAGGACTTTTTTGAAGAACTTCTATGTTTGTATTATTGATAATTCCAAGATCTAACATTCTTCTTCTGTCATTTCCGGTAGACAAGATAGAAAAGACTTTGCATTTTGTACCTTCTGGGAGGTAATTAAGAGAAGTAAATAATTCAGACATATAAAAACCTCAAATTTCGAAAAAAATATTTTAATTTACATGGTTATATTATGAATTTTTAGATAAAAATGTTAATAATTTTATAAATATAAAGTATTTACAAATTCAAATTTATTTTATATAATAATTTTATATATAAATAATAATCAAAGGAGTGATTAAATGGAAAATATAGATGGGAAAAAACAATTAAATATTAAAAAGGATTTAGATTTTTAAAAAAATGCAGATAATTTAAGAAAATTTATATTGTTAGATGACATTGAAGAAGTAAAAACATTTTTAAAAGATAGTAACATTGATGTTTCAAATGAAGATATTATAGAGGTTGGGTATGCAATAGAAGGGATCTTTAATGATAAAAATGTCAAAAATGTTAGTGGGGGAGTTACATTGGAAGTAGGAGTTGCGGCTGTTTGTGGTTCTTTAGGAATAATATGGGATGCAATTGATTTTCAATGTAGTGGATGGGGGCACGATTTATATAGATGTATTTATAATGAAAATTCACCTATGAAAAGTCAAGCTATTGCTGCCGGTATAGGAGGAGTATCTCATGTAGCCAGGGGTGCTGCTTTTGCAGGAGCTGGGTATGGGGCAGTAAAATTTGTTAAGTGGTTGAAAAATAAAAAGGGGGATAAATAATATGGAAGATAATAAATTAGAGGGTGTTCAAAAAAATGGTAAAATAGAAGAAATTCAGGAAAATAAAATGGATAATGTTAGCGGAGGAAAATTTGATGATGAACCGGTTTTAGTATGTTATGTTTGTGGTAAAAAATTTCCAGTAGACAAAGTTGTTATATGTCCAGGTGGCTCTTCTTGTTGCAACGAATGTAGAATGAAAGGTAAAAAATAATCTTTTTTATATGGCTATAATAAAATTATAAACAAAAAGTTTTGGAAAATAATGATGTTGAGGCAATAAATATGTGAAAGAAGAAAATCATCCTTATGCAAGAAACCTGTTTTATATGGGATTTAAGTTAAGGTGACAAACTTAATAAGTAAAAATAAGATATGCTGCATAGTTAAGTATTAAACTATGTTTTCATATCTTATTTTATTGACATAGATGAAGTTACCTAATATAATTTATTATTAGTGATATGATGAGTTTATATATTTCTATAATATAGAAGTCAGTATGCCTCTGTAGTTAAATGGATATAACAGTCCCCTCCTAAGGGACAATTATCAGTTCAATTCTGGTCAGGGGTACCAATTTTTTAAATTTCATAGTTTAGAATAACTACATAAGATGTACTTATTATGAAATTAATAAAAATTAATCTTTAATAGGTTTAATTTGATTATAGTATTAATTAAGAGTATATTTATTATTAATTGAAATATTTTTAATTTTGTAATAATATATATATATATTTATCCCTTTAATAAAAAATGTTTCGACAAAATTTTAGTATCTTTTATACTTTAATATTAATAGACATATGTATCCTAAAAATTAGATTATAAGGATACGTTAAATGTTTTAAAATATGATGTTGTTGTGAAATAATATTAGGAGGCAAATGATTATGGAAAGTGGTAATACTTCTAAAATTTTTTTAGAGTATAAAGATAAACCATTAGTAAGGTCAGGAAATATCATATATTATGGTAACTCAAATGATAAGTTCATTGTAAAAATGAATATTAAAGAATCCATTAAAGATGAAAAAAGTAGTTTAAATATTTCTTCCAATATTGATGTTCAGCTTATAGATAATTCAAAAGGGTTTTATCAGCAAAAAGTAGTTAAAACGAGCTCAAAAGACAATTTATGTGTGGCGTTAGATATAGCCGAGATTTGGCTTGAAAGAGCTTTGACTGATTAATTATTTTATTAATAATGATAAGAATATGCTTTCTATAAAGTGTATTTTTATTGACAGTTTTCCAAGTTAAATGTATAATTAATGATATATTAAATTATTTTGAAAGGAATTTAAAAATGGTTATTTTGAATAGATGAATTAAGTAAGTTAGAAATATAAAAAAATTCATCCTAAAAAGGATGTATTTTTTTCTTACTGTCATATATTTTACTGTTGATAGAGTACTTTCTATCTCTTCTTTTTTTAAAGAAATCTTTAGCAACTTTTGGAAACTGTGCGTATGACAAAACATCCTCTTCCTGCTCCATCAATGGACTGATTTCTTTTCTGAGACCACTTAGTTCAGAATCAATTAAATCAGCAGGTCTGCAGTTTATAATTTCTTGATCTCCGATTATTTTTAGTTTAAAGTCTTTATCAATTGGCATGGGAGTTTTTCCGTATTTACCGGATACTAATGATTTAAATTCATTTGTACACATTTTATATCTTTCCCCCATTATTATGTTGTATACAGCTTGTGTACCAACAATTTGAGATGTTGGAGTTACAAGTGGAGGATATCCTGCATCTGAGCGTACCTTCGGGACTTCTTCTAATACTTCATTAAATTTATCTTCTTTACCTGCCTGTTTAAGCTGAGAAAGTAGGTTAGATAGCATTCCTCCAGGGACTTGATATATAAGAGCCTTTGCGTCAACAGTTAGCATTCTAGTGTCTATTAGGCCTTTTTCAATATATTTCTGCCTAAGTTTCATAAAGTAGTCTCTTATAGGGGAGAGTTTAGAAAGGTCTATTCCGGTATCATACATTGTATTTGAAAAAGCTGCTACAATAGATTCTGTTGGAGCAAGAGACGTTCCAAGAGATAATGGCGACATTGCCGTATCTACAATATCTGCTCCTGCCTCAACCCCTTTGATTATACACATAGAAGCTAAGCCGGATGTATAGTGAGTGTGGATTTGTATAGGCAAATTTACAGCTTCTTTTATTTTAGCTACAAGTTTATTTGTTTCATAAGGGGTAAGAAGAGCTGCCATGTCTTTTATACAAATCGAATCTGCTCCCATATCGGCTATTTGCTTAGCGTATTCTACGAAATATTTGTGTGTAAATATTGGACCTGTGGTATAGGAAATTGCAACTTGAGCATGGATGTTTTCTTTTTTAGCTGCTTTTATAGAAGTCTTTAGATTATTTATATCATTTAAAGCGTCAAAAACTCTTATTATATCGATACCGTTATAGGCTGCTCTTTGTACGAAATATTCTACCACATCGTCAGCATAATGGCGGTATCCAAGCATATTTTGACCTCTAAAGAGCATCTGAAGTTTAGTTTTTTTACATATGCTTTTAATTTTTCTAAGCCTTTCCCATGGATCTTCATTTAGAAATCTAAGGCAAGCATCAAATGTTGCGCCTCCCCAGCATTCAAGAGAATAAAATCCCACATTATCAAGATCCTCAAGTATGGGGATCATATCATCGATTGGCATTCTTGTGGCCATTAATGACTGATGTGCGTCTCGGAGTATAGTTTCGGTAATTAAAATTTTTTTATTTTTTATAAAACTATTTTCTTCCTCCATTTAAAAAACTCCTTTATTTATATAATATTAAGTTTTGTCCTGTTTCAACACTGTCGCCTTTTTTTACGTTTATTTTCGATATTATTATATCATCTGGAGCCATAATTTCATTTTCCATTTTCATAGCTTCTAAAATCAAAATTACGTCTCCCTTAGAGACCTTTTCATTTTCTTTGACATTTATAGATACAATAGTTCCAGGCATAGGAGCTTTTATTGAGTTAAGACCTGAGACATTTGAAGTTTGGGGTGGGGATATGGAAGATTTTTCATTGTTTTCACCTGCATTAGGATTTGATTTTTGAGAATATTGATTATCTCCGGAGTTTTTATTTTGTATTTCGGTCTCTTCAACTTGTACGTCGTATGTTGTGCCGTTGACTGTAATTTTAAGATTTTTCATAGGTAACTCTCCTTATATTTGAATATTAGAGTGTTTTTTAGGCGTTTTTCTTTCTCTTTTATTTATTAATATTTCAAGAGCCTCCTTAAGTTTTATTCTTGTGTCTGAAGGCTGTATTACCTCGCTCACGAGTCCATCGTTAGCTGCTTTAAAAATAGATGCTTCTTTTTCCATATATTCTTTAGTAATATTTTCTTTATGATTTTTTTGATTAATACCATCGCTTTTTAATTTATCGCTCCAAAGTATTTCAACAGCGGTTTTTGGGGGGAGAAATGATACATATGAATTGTTCCATCCGAACGTAATATCGCTCATACCTTTTGCACATATAGAAGTATATATAGATCCGTAGGCTTTTCCGGTAATTACTGTAATTTTAGGAGAAGTGGCGTCAGCAAATGCACTCGATATTTTGGCCGTCTCCCGAAGAGACATAAATTTTTCCGCATTAATAAAGGTAATTATAGGTATGGAATACGAATCACAAAATCTTATAAATCTGGCTGCTTTTGTGGATGAATTTGAATCAACGTATTCAAGTAGGTCATAGTTAGATATTATTGCCCCCACAGTATATCCAAACAGCGATGCAATACCGATTGAAAAATGTTTTCCAAAGCCTTTTTGTAATTCTATAAAGCTAGATTCATCGAAAGTATTAATAATAGTTTGATTTATACTTTTATTTTGAGTAGTATTAGGAATTTTAAAATCTTTTTTAGGTAAAGCAGAGATATTATTTTGAGGGAGGAGCTGTATTATATTTTTTAGATAATTTAGGATATTTTCTTTAGTATCAATTATATGACTAAGTCCTGAATTTTTTATATATTCCAGGTCGCTGTTTTTTCCCCCTATATCAAGTCCCATATTAGCTTCGTGGTCCATTAATATAATATCAAAGCATGAGGCAAATACAGCGCATGATCCAAAACATGCTCCGCTTATTACTGCTATTTGAGGTACCACTCCTGAAAGTTTATTTGCCATATTTATTAATTTACTAAAAGATTTAAATATATTATTTCCATCTTCCAGATCTGCCCCAAAGGAATCGAAGAAACCGATAATAGGATGCCCTGTTTTTAAGGCAAGATCATATAAAGATAATATTTTTTCGATATGATATTTAGATATAGCGCCGCTATTGGAATTTATATTTTGTATAAAAGTAAAAATTTTTTTATTATTTATTTTTGTACAGCCGCATATAACTCCGGAATTTTCTGATCCGTATGATGGATTTAGCTCAACAAAACTATTTGGATCAAAAAGATTTTCTATACTTTTATTTAAATCGCCTTTTAATGAGGAAATAGAATTGTTAAAAGATTTTTTTATGTTATCTATAGTGTCCATTAAAGATCTTTCCTAACATATTTATAATTTTTATTAATATTATTTTCTCCAAATTTAATAAAATTAGTCAATAAATATTGTAAAGGTATTTTTTTATTTAAAAGGAGTTTATTTCATCATCGGATAAATTTCTCCAAAGACCGGGTTTTAGCATCCCGAGTTTAATTTTACCGATAGATGTTCTTTTAAGTCTGGCAACTTTCAGGCCTAGTGATTCGCACATTTTTCTTATTTGTCTGTTTCTGCCTTCTTGTATTGAAATTTTTAGAACGCACCTATTTGGTTCTTGTGATATTACGTCTACTTTGGCTGGAAGTGTTTCTCTATCGTCGATTTCTATTCCGGTACATAATTTTACTATTTGATCTTCAGAAATTGTAGGTCTTACGGTTACTCTATATGTCTTGGATACGTGTTTGGAAGGGTGGATAATATTATTTGTAAAATCCCCATCGTTTGTCATTAATAAAAGTCCTTCGGAATCCTTATCGAGTCTTCCTACGGGGTGTAGTCTCACAGGGATATCTTTTATAAGCTGTGCTACGCATTTTCTGTTTTTTTCATCGCTCATAGTAGTTATATATCCTCGAGGCTTATATAGCATTATGTAATATTTATTTTTAGAAGGTAATTTTATTTTTTTACCGTTTAAAAAAACAATATCTTTATTTGGATTAATTTTATCTCCGATTTTAGCGGTATTTCCGTTTACCTTTATGATTCCTTGTAAAATTAATTCTTCAGATTTTCTTCTTGAGGCAACACCGGCCTTAGATAAAAATTTTTGAAGTCTAATTTCATGATTTTTATTTTCCAATAATATATCCTCCCGACACTTTACTTAAGTAGATCTTATAAATACATTTAATATTTTAATTAAAAAAATTATACGTTGATTCTAAGCTGAATTCAACATTTTATAAGGTTATATTAAATTATATTTTTAAAGTCGGTTTTGTGGAGAATATTTTTTATTATTTTTTTAAGTAAATAAATTTTTAAAAAAGCCTGATATTTTGAACCAAAAGTTATTTATCGGTTTAGATTTAGCTTCAATATTTTTTGAAGCGGTTAAGTCATTGCTGCCTATGATCTTTCCATTGATGTGATAGTTTATTTTTCCTATAATTTGCCCTTTCTGAATGGGAGCCTGACAAAATTCCGGTAGTTCTACTTCTCTTATTACTTTATTTTCATCACCTTTTTTAAATGTTTTTGAAAACCATGTGGAACTATTTAGTTCGAGCATATCAGTTTCTGAATTATCCACTTTTACGCTTAATTTTATATTTTGATCGTCAAAGGTTTTGATTACGGTGTTTTCAAAACCATAATCATATAATTTCATATGATCATCCCAATCACTAGGTGCATTGAGTGTTACGGCTATAAGACGGATACCGTTTCTCTGAGCACAAGATACCAGGCATCTCCCAGCTGCTTTCGTAAATCCGGTTTTTATTCCTATACATCCTTCATAAAGACGTAAAAGTTTATTATGATTTTTAAAATTAACTGTTTTATTAGGTAAAATAAATTCTACTTTCATACTTTTCTTAGATACAATATTTGCAAAACGTTCGTTTTCCATAGCGTATGCTCCTAAAAGGGCCATATCATAAGCAGTAGAATGATGGTCGCCTTGATCAAGCCCTGACGGAGTTACAAATCTTGTATTTATCATACCTATTTGTTTAGCTTTATCGTTCATAAGGTCAATAAATTTTTCTTTTTCACCGGATACTGCTATAGAAGCAGCATTTGCTGCATCATTGCCTGAACAAAGAAGCATTCCTTTTACGAGTGACTCTAAAGTGACTACATCTTTGGGCATAAGTCCCATTGAAGTACCTTCAACTCTAACCATTTCATTTGTTATTTCAATTTCTGAGTTCCCATATGCTTCTATTTGTTCGATTGTTAAAATGGAAGTCATTATTTTTGTTGTACTGGCTATGGGGAGTTTATGATGTTCGTCTTTTGCCCATATGACGCTGCTGGAGTCTGCGCACATTAATATAGCTGATTTTGCAGATATATTTACGTCTGCAGCATAATACTTAAAATTCATATTTCGTATTAAAAATAGTAAACATAATAAAATCAAAATAGGCTTTTTTTTGATCATTTAACTTACACACCCTATTTATTTAAATTTAGACTACTTTAATATTATGTTTATTTATTTGAAATTAGTTCTAGACTATCAATTTAAATACTTTCTAAAAATTTATATTGAGATGTTTATACATTTATGTTGAATAATTTTTTAAAAATTAGTATAACATCCTGGTAAAATTATTTGAAGAGGATATTATGAAAAAGTATTTATCTATGATTATGGTTATGATAATGTTTTTAAGCGTTAATACATATGCAGTTTCTCCTTAGGACGAAGAAGAAAAAAGGCCTTTATTTGTAGTAGAGGTTGGTATGGAGCAGATTGCTAATATAAGATTAGAATTTGATATTCTGGGGATAATACAAAAAGTAAGTCCTATACCTACGCCTTCAAGTTCTTTTAAATTAAAAAGATCTAAAAAAACAAAAGTCAATTTGGCTACAAGAGTGCCTTAAGTGTTTATAAAAAACAAAATACTTAAAGCCGTATCTAAAATAGACAGTGATAAAATAAGTAGGTTTATAGCCACCGCATTTGATCTGGATAGATCATCAAGAAAGAAAATACGAAGATTTATAAAAGATAATTTAGAACTAACTCCAAGCTAACTTGCAGAGGCATTTCTGGGAATAGATGGTGTTTTAAATTATAATGGGACAGATATTATTATACATATGGGATTTGAAAATATAGGAAATTACTTTATGGATAATATACTTGATGGTGTATTACTAGAGGAGAGCAAGGCTTAGCCATATTATTATGAGATAACATTTTTTTATATTCTACATATACTAAAAGTAGAAACTTGAAGTTGTTGAGTGTTCAGTCTTACTTAAAGAATAGTTGGTGGGTGATAAGTATGTGCTCAGGATATTGTCAACAGGGTATATTAGCACTTGCCTTTGGACTGGGGCTTACACTTTCATTTCTCTTTCCCGATAGACTAATAATAGTCTTGATATCTCTTATAGTGGTGGTTTTAGCAATATCTTTAATTAAATGTTAATTATTAGTAGGAGGTCATTTTTGAAATGAAAGTAGTTATCGTAGAGAAACCTAAGTTTTTTGGATTTTTTCTTAGAAAAATATTTGGTATAAAGAAGGAAGAACCTCAACAATAAATCTTGAAGTTTAACTCATATAATATTCTTGGAATTTATATTTCAGTATAATTCCAAGAATATTTTTATATATAAAAAAAGATAAAAAGATTGACAAAATCCAAAAAATATATTATATTTATATTAAACGATAAAAATAAGAGAGGGAAAAATTATGAACATAAAAAAATTGTATCTTTAATGTGTATGGTTTCCTTAATTTTTACAAATTTCTTTTTTTGTAGCGCCGCTCCCGTAAACTCAAAAAAGCGCATAGCATTTTTAGGGGATTCCACGCCGATACAACAATACAGAATTGCAGATAGAATTAAACAGAGACATGTTTCAGATGTTTGGAAAGTTATAGATGATAAAAAACTTTATAAAAAATTTGATATAGGATTAAAGGAATATATTGATTTCGATAAATTGTCTTATTTAAAGGTAAATAGTAAAAGAAAACATTTTTTAAAAAATTTACCATTAAATGTTGCTGTAATAGTAGTTTCTTTTTTAGATTATAATATTCAAAATGTAGTTGAACAATATATTCAGGATATCGGTACTAACAATGTATCTGTAATGTTGGCAGGATATGTTTGTGGTAATAGTAATAATGGTGGAAGAGGAGAAGAATATAAACAATCGGTAAATCAAGCTGCAAGAGCATGTGGTATAAATGACGACGATGTTTTTTTTGTAGACATTGTACCTGGTGATGGTGATGGTATAGAAGATGTTGATGCAAATATAGGCTTGTACTGTTTAGAAGATAAAGAACCAGAACAAGAGCATGAAGAAATTCGTCATCAACCGATTGATGTAATACCTAATATAGGTGATGTAAGCAACGAAAATTTAGCAGTTGAACAAGTATTAGATAATTCCGATAAGGTAGTAGTAGATAACTGTCAAGAATTAATCAATCAAGAAATTGGTTCTGATGAAGAAGTAAATGATGAAGTATTACCAGCCCAAGAGATATCACAATGCTCAAACGAGC
>CAYQCM010000045.1:0-9680 GCA_964416045.1 uncultured Eubacteriales bacterium
TTCTACATGAAGGCCAATATTAAGATTTACGTTGTTTCTATTATGACGATTATCATTTTGACGTTGATTTGGGTTCGATCCAAAAAGCAAATCCCACAATATATATAGGTCAAAAGCTACTATTCCTGTTGTGATAGCCGTACATACTATAGAACCGATATTATTTTTTATTTTAGAAAGAATCATACTTATAGTACTTTCTTGTAAAGTACTAGACGTTTTTTTATTAACATTTTCGTCATTACTTACACGTTCAGCAAACGCTGTTGTTGGAACCTCAAATAAAAATATTAAACTTAACAAAAAAGATAAAATTTTACGGTTCATTTGTTTTCTCCTTATACAAACGAATATTTAAATTAGTACATCGCTATAATCATATTATATCACCGTTAATGAAATATTTCAATACCTTTTTAATATTTATTTAATTTATCACCGCAAGTAAAATAATATACAAAATAAAAAATAAAGTATATAATTATAATATTTTATTTATGTAATTAAAATGTAAAGGAAGATAGAGTCTTGAAAAAAGACATAATTTTTAATGATACAATTGCTGCTATCTCCACTGCTCAGGGAAATGGTGGAATAGGGATAGTAAGAATATCCGGAAATGCTTCTTTTAAAATAGCAGAAAAAATGTTTAAACCTTTTGATGAAAAAGTAAAAATTTCTTTACTAAAAGGTTATACTGCAAAATACGGAAAAATTGTTGATAAGGACAGTTTTATTGATGAAGCCGTTATTTTAGTATTTAGAAAACCTAATAGTTATACGGGAGAAGATGTTGTTGAAATATCTTGCCATGGCGGATTATTTCTTACGAGAAGGGTATTAAGGACTGCATTGAATTTAGGAGCTAGACTTGCCAAACCCGGAGAATTTACAAAGAGAGCTTTTCTAAATGGAAAAATGAATCTGGTCCAGGCGGAATCTATTATGGATTTAATATGTGCTAAAAGTGAAAAAGCAAATAAAATAGCTTTTGAAAATAAAGAAGGAAATATTAATCGTAAAGTTTTTGGTTTAAAAAACAAACTAATAGACATCGCTTCTAAACTGTCAGTTTGGTCTGATTATCCGGATGAAGAAGATTTTAAATTTAAAGAATCTGATCTAAATAAAGAAATCGAAAACATTTTAAAATCCGTGGATGACATGATCAGAACTTACGATTTTGGTCAAATAATAAAGGAAGGCATTAAAACAGTTATAATAGGTAAACCAAATGTTGGGAAATCTACCTTAATGAACTTACTTTCTGGATCACAAAAGGCAATAGTAACAGATATCCCTGGAACCACAAGAGACACAATTGAAGAAACTGTAATACTAGGAAGTATTGCACTGAGGCTAATAGATACAGCCGGAATTAGAAATACTCAAGATACTATTGAAAAGATAGGAGTAGAAAAATCTAAAGAATTAATAAATTCATCTGAACTTGTATTTGTAGTTTTAGACGGTTCAAAAGCACTAGAGGACGAAGATAAAAAAATATTAAATCTTACAAAAAACAATAATAGAATTATAATAATAAACAAATTTGATTTACCACAAATTTTAGATATAAATAAACTTGTAAATAAAGAGGAAAACATCTTGTTTTTGTCTGCCAAAAATGAGACGGACTTAGAAAGTCTTCAAGACGCAGTATATAGAAGTATAAATAAATTTATATCAGATGAAAATGATGTTATAATATCAAACGAAAGACATCTAGACTGCTTAAGGAGAATATCTGATATATTAAAAGAAGCGATAGGTGAACTAAAAAACGGTATTACTTTGGATGCCATAACTATTTTAATACAAGAAAGTATAAATATTTTAAATGAATTTACAGGAGAAAATGCTAGTGAAGAAATAGTTGACAGAATTTTTTCAAAGTTTTGCGTAGGAAAATAGATTTATAAAATAGGAGAAACTAAAGTGTATTATGATATTATAGTTATAGGAGCAGGACATGCCGGAATAGAAGCAAGTCTTGCAGCTGCGCACCTTGGATGTAAGGTTGCTGTTTTTACAATGAATTTAGATTACATAGGAAATTGCCCGTGTAATCCATCGATAGGGGGGACAGCAAAAGGACATTTAGTTCGAGAACTTGACGCACTGGGTGGCGAAATGGGAAAAACAGCAGACGAATGTTTTTTACAAAGTAGAATGTTAAATCTTGGCAAGGGACCTGCCGTACATTCATTAAGGGTACAAATAGATAGAAATAAATATAAAGAAATAATGAAGCATAAACTTGAACTTCAGGAAAATTTGGAAATTAAACAGGCTGAAATTATAGATTTATGGAAAGGCAAGGAAACATGGAAAATAAAGACTTTAACTAATATGGAATATACTGCAAAGTGCGTAATAATAGCTACGGGTACATATCTTGGCGGTACTATACATATTGGAGAAACTTCATTTAAAAGTGGCCCGGACTATGGTTTACCTGCGTCTTATTTAGGAGAAGCAATTAAAAAATTAGGACTTAAAACAAGAAGATTCAAAACAGGTACACCGGCTAGAATACTGCGGTCAAGTATAGACTTTTCTAAACTTGAAATACAACACGGAGATGAAAATATAATACCTTTTTCATATAGAACAAACGATAAGGGTGAAAATAAAATCTGCTGCTATATGGGCTATACCAATGAAAAAACTAAAGAAGTTATACTTAAAAATATTCATAGAAGTCCAATGTATAGTGGAAAAATAGAAGGGGTTGGACCAAGATACTGTCCAAGTATAGAAGATAAAATTATAAGATTTTCGGATAAGGAAAGGCATCAATTATTTATTGAACCTTGTGGATTAAATACGGAAGAGATGTATTTACAAGGTTTATCATCTTCATTGCCTGAAGATGTTCAGCTTGAATTTTATCGTACAATTAAAGGTCTTGAAAATGTAATAATAATGCGTCCGGCCTATGCCATAGAGTATGATTGCGTAGACCCAAGCCAAATGTATTTTACTTTAGAGTTTAAAGAATATAGCGGACTATATGGAGCCGGACAATTTAATGGAAGTTCAGGGTACGAAGAAGCAGCAGTACAAGGGTTTATTGCTGGAGTAAATGCTGCTTTAAAGGTGAAAAATAAACCTGCTTTAATACTTGACAGAGCAAGTTCTTATATTGGCACTTTAATAGACGATCTTATAACTAAAGGAGTAAGCGACCCATATAGGATGATGACTTCCAGATCTGAATATAGATTAATTTTACGTCAAGATAATGCAGACCAAAGATTAATGCCAATAGGCAGGAAATTAGGGCTTGTACCGGACAACGTATGGCAAAAATTCAGTTTAAAGGAAAAACAAAAAGAAGAAGAAATTAAAAGAGTAAAAAAAGTCAATATATCTCCCACAGATGAAATAAATCAAATGCTTAAGTTAAAGGGAAGTTCTCCAATTGATCAAAGTGTTAAGTTATTTGACTTATTAAAGCGCCCAAATATTAGTTATAAAGATTTGAAAATTTTTGACAATGAAATGCCTAACTTAGATGACGAAATTTTAAATCAAGTAGAGATAGAGATAAAATATGAAGGTTATATCAAAAGACAATTAAGACAGGTAGCTGAAATGAGAAGACTTGAGAAAAAAAAGATACCCGAAAATTTTAGCTATGACGAAGTAAGTGGACTAAGGCTTGAGGCTATTGAGAAACTAAAAAAGATAAAACCTGAAAGTCTTGGACAGGCTTCGCGTATATCTGGAGTTAGTCCAGCTGATGTATCGGTACTTATGATATGGCTAAGCCGAAAACAAGGAGTTTAATATGGACAAAAAATTAGAGGAAAAGTTTAAAAAGTATTGCTTTGAATCAGATATTAATATCTCAAAAAAACAAATAGAAATGTTTTCAATATATATGGATTTTTTAATTGATTATAATAAACACACAAATCTTACGTCTATTGTTGATCCGGAAGAAATAGTCATTAAGCATTTTTTAGACAGTATAATTATAAACAAATTTATAAAAATTGATAATGTTCAAAACGTTATAGATATAGGTACAGGAGCAGGATTTCCGGGCATTCCAATAAAGATATGTTTTCCAAAAATAAATTTAACTTTAGTTGACAGTTTAAATAAAAGGATTATATTTTTAAAAGAGCTTTGTGAAAAATTAGAATTAAAAGTAAATGCTTTGCATTCTCGAGCAGAAGATTTAGCTAAAAATCCTTTATATAGAGAAAAATTTGATTTGGTATTGTCAAGAGCTGTAGCTCCACTTAATGTCTTATCAGAGTATTGTGTTCCATATGTAAAAAAAGGCGGATTTTTTGTATCGTATAAAGGGATGAACGTAAAGGAAGAGCTATTAAAATGTGACAACTGTTTTAAAATTTTAAATAGTAAAATTTGTGATATAAAAAAATTTAATCTTCCGGAAATTGGAGACGTCAGAAACCTTATCATTGTTGAAAAAATTAATAGTTGCAACGCTAAGTATCCTCGTCCCACACCTAAAATAATTAAAAAGCCACTATAATATTTATTATGAGAGTTTAAATTTATAATTCTAAATGGTATAATTTTAAAAAATATTTTTAATTATTAGGAGATGCTTGTAATGATAGACATAAAGGAAATACGTCAAAATATCGATCAAGTAAAAAAACGGCTAAAAAGCAGGAATGCTGATTTTGACGAAAAATTAGACGAGCTTGGGAAAATAGATATAAGACGTAGAAAACTAATAAATGAAGTAGGGGAAATGAAAGCAAAGCAAAATGCTGTAAGTAAAAGTATTCCTTCATTAAAGAAAGAGGGAAAAGATATATCAGAAATAATGGCAGAAATGAAAATAATTTCTGATAATGTGTCATCACTTGATTCAGAAATTTCTGACATAGAAAAACAACAACTCGAAATACTTCTTTCTATACCAAACGTACCTCATGAAAGCGTCCCTGTAGGGAAGGATGACACTGAAAATAAAGAAATAAGAAAATGGTCAGAACCTAAAAAAGTCTCTTTTGAAATTAAACCTCACTGGGAAATAGGAAAAGAGTTAGATATATTAGATTTTGAAAGTGCTGCTAAAGTTACAGGATCTCGCTTTTGTTTTTATAAAAATCTAGGTGCAAAACTGGAAAGAGCAGTAATTAGTTTTTTTCTTGATACCCATTCAAAAAATGGATACTGCGAATTATTTCCTCCATTTATAGTTAATCGTGCTTCCATGACAGGAACCGGACAACTTCCAAAATTTGAAGAAGATGCATTTAAATTAGAAAATACAGACTATTTTATGATACCAACTGCAGAAGTACCGGTAACAAATATGCATCGAAATGAAATATTGGAAGGTGATAAATTACCCTTAAAGTATTGTGCGTATTCAGCATGTTTCAGGGCTGAAGCAGGATCTGCAGGTCGTGATACCAGAGGACTTATCCGTATGCATCAATTTAACAAAGTAGAGCTTGTAAAATTCTGTAAACCGGAAAATTCTTATGAAGAGTTAGAGTCATTAACTAATGATGCAGAAAAAGTTCTTAAGTTATTAGGACTTCCTTATAGAGTTGTATGTTTATCTACAGGGGATTTAGGATTTTCATCGGCTAAAACTTATGATATAGAAGTCTGGATGCCGTCATATGGAAGATATGTAGAAATATCTTCATGTTCAAATTTTGAATCTTATCAGGCTAACAGAATGTCAATAAGGTATAAAAATAATATAAAAGATAAGGCCCAACTTGTACATACACTAAACGGATCAGGTGTAGCTGTAGGAAGAACGGTGGCTGCGATTCTTGAAAATTATCAAACAAAAGAAGGAACCGTAATTATTCCGGAAGTACTTAAAAAGTATATGAATGATATCGATATTATAAAGAATTAAAGGAGAAAAAATTATAGTGATGGATGAAAATACAAAGTTTAGTAAAAATGGAATTACTTTTGATGATGTACTATTAATACCAGGGGAATCTTTTGTTGAACCTAAGGGAGTAAATTTAGCAACAAAGCTAACTAAAACCATAAAATTGAATATACCCATAATGACGGCAGCTATGGATACCGTAACAGAATCAAAAATGGCTATAGCTATAGCAAGGGAGGGAGGAATAGGAGTAATACATAAAAATATGTCAATACATCAGCAAGCTGAAGAAGTCGATAAAGTAAAAAGATCTGAAAACGATGTTATTTCGAGACCATTTTTCCTTTCTCCTGAAAATACTGTAAATGAAGCAGTATCTTTAATGTCTAAATACAGAATATCTGGTGTACCTATATGTCAGGATGAGGTCCTTGTAGGTATAATTACAAACCGTGATTTAAGATATATGGATATAATAGATTATTCTCAAAAAATAAAAAATGTAATGACTAAAGAAAATCTCGTAACTGCTCCTGTTGGAACATCAATGAAAGAAGCAAAAGAAATCCTAAGAAAATACAGAATAGAAAAACTACCGTTAGTAGATGAAAATAAAAAACTAAAAGGACTTATTACAATAAAAGATATTGAAAAATGCGTAAGATATCCTAATTCTTCAAAAGACAGAGAAGGAAGATTAATGTGTGCAGCCGCTATCGGTGCTACTGAAGACGTACTTTATAGAGTTGAAGCATTAGTATCATCACAGGTAGATGTATTAGTACTTGATTCGGCTCATGGACATAATATTAATGTTATAAATAGTGTAAAGAAAGTAAAAAGAGCATTTCCTAATATACCATTAATAGCTGGAAATATAGCAACTTCAGAAGCAGCTCAGGCTTTAATAGATGCAGGAGCGGATTGTTTAAAAGTAGGAATAGGTCCGGGATCTATTTGTACGACAAGAATAATAGCTGGAATAGGTGTACCACAAATCACTGCTGTTTATGACGTAGCTAAAGTAGCAAAAAAACATGGAATACCTGTTATATCTGACGGAGGAATAAAATATTCCGGAGATATAGTAAAAGCACTTGCAGCCGGAGCAGATGTGGTTATGGTAGGGTCTTTAGTAGCGGGCTGTGAAGAATCACCTGGAGAAAATGAAATATACCAAGGTAGACAATTCAAAACATATCGTGGAATGGGAAGTCTAGCAGCTATGGGAAAAGGAAGTACGGATAGATATTTCCAAAATAATTCTAAAAAACTAGTTCCTGAAGGAGTAGAAGGAAGAGTAGCGTACAAAGGATTACTTACAGATACAATCTACCAATTACTTGGCGGAATTAGAGCCGGAATGGGATATACCGGTTGTGAAACGATTTCTAAGCTTTATGAAAAAGCTAAATTTGTAAAAATAACAGGAGCTGGCCTTAAGGAAAGTCATCCGCACGACATACAAATAACAAAAGAATCTCCTAATTACTCGTTTTCAAATTAAAATATTTTAATTAAGATTAATAGATTTAAAATATAAAAAAAGAGTTTACACAAAAGTAAACTCTTTTTTAAGTTATGTGTTTACCAGATAATTTTTAAAAATATTTTCTGTAAATTATTGGCAATATATATAATATTTTTGTGAATTATATATTAAAAAGGAGAGATTTATGATGGATTCACCATCAAAACAATGTATAAGAATATTAGGAGCAAAATTAAAAAAAGTTGGAGAGTCAAAATTAGATATTGATTTAGATTCAATTGTATCTAAAATAGGAAACCAAAATAATAAGTCAATGTGGTGATGTTGTTTCAAAAGAAATGAATTTTTTGAATGGTTCAGGTAGATTAAAAGATATCTCAATTATTGACAAAAGATATTCTAAAAAAACTTTTTTACATATCCCAAAATTTTATTTGAAAATAAAGAGGCAGTTAAAGTATTTTTAAATGAAATGATAAAATGCAAAGCCATTTTGAACATTTTTTGTTATGCGGGTTCTGGACGTATTTATAAACAAATTCGAAAAGATATATTTGGAAGCTAAAAATAAGAATAATTATGGAGAAAAGTTTTTGAATTTTACTCTATTGTTCCACCGCCTACAACTATATTTCCATCATACATTACTAAAGCTTGACCTTTTGTAATAGCTTTTTGAGGGACATCTAGCTCTATATTCAACCTATTGTTATCAATTTGAGTTATAGTAGCTAGTTGTTCTTTTTGTCTATATCTTGTTTTAACTTTTAATTTTAACGGTTTATCTATGAAATCTACAGATATTAAGTTAATATCTTTTGCAGTAAAAGTTTTCCTATAAAGATTTTCTTCTGTGCATAATACAATATCATTAGTTTCAGCGTTTATTTCTTTAACATACATCGGATTTTTTGAAGATAATCCCAATCCTCGTCTCTGACCAATAGTATAGTTTACTATACCTGAATGTTTTCCTAATATATGTCCTTTAGTATCTATAAAATTACCGTATGGTATCTCATGGTCAATATAATTTTTAATAAAATTTGAGTAATTACCATTACTAATAAAGCAGATATCCTGACTATCCGGTTTTTTAGAATTGATAAAACCATTTTCAAGCGCAATTTTTCTTACATCTTTAATTTTATCCAAACCACCGATAGGAAATAAAGTGTGTTTCAGCTGATCTTGAGTTAAAGAATATAAAAAATAACTTTGGTCTTTATTTAAATCATTAGCTTTTTTTAATAAATATCTGCCGGTATAGTTATCTTTTTCAATTACCGCATAGTGACCCGTTGCAATAAAATCGCAACCTAACTCATTACATCTTCCAAACATCTTGTCAAATTTTATAAATTTATTGCAGTCTACACATGGATTTGGTGTTTCTCCATTTAAGTAGGAATTAACGAATTTTGATATTACACTTTTTTTAAATTCATTTTTAAAATTAAAAACATAAAACGGAATACCCAGTTTATTTGCAACACATCTAGCATCATCTATATCATTTAAAGAGCAACAAGTTTTATTGTCATTACAATGTTCTTCCTTATCAAACAATTTCAAAGTAGCGCCAATAACATCATATCCTTGACTTTTTAATATGTATGCCGATACGGAACTATCTACACCACCGCTCATTGCCATAAGGACTTTCCTCATTATAATATTTCTCCTTTTATAAATTATTTCCAAACATCGGTGTCAAAAATTCCACATTTAGGTGCATTAAAAACAGGATCTATACCTAAAGATTTTTGATATTTATAATCATCAATACAAATTTTAACTCTTTTATAAAGTAATAATATCGTAACTATATTTACAACAGACATTAATGCCATAGCGACCTCAGCAAAATCCCATACCAAAGAAGAAGAGAGCATAGGTGATACCATTATTGTAAGTATACACGTAATTCTAAATATGTTTAATAATTTTCCATTATTTTTAATAAATAAAAAGTTGGATTCCGCATAACAATAATTTCCTATTATTGAGGTGAAAGCAAATAAGAAAACAGATCCGGTAATGAAATATATACCAGCTATACCGATTTGTGAACTCACTGCTTGCTGAACGAGAGGAATTCCTATATATTTACCATCTAAAGGGACGTTTGAAAATAAAATTATTGCAGCTGAGGCTGTACATATTGTAGTATCAATAAAAACAGAAAGTACTTGTACAATACCTTGTTTAACCGGATGAGAAATATCTGCTGAAGCTGCTACATTAGGAGCGCTTCCCATACCTGCTTCATTTGAAAGTAATCCTCTTTTAATTCCAATTATGACCACACTTCCTGAAAATCCACCAAAT
>CAYQCM010000046.1:0-9643 GCA_964416045.1 uncultured Eubacteriales bacterium
ATCCACTAAATCCTAAGATACGCAATAATAAATTAAGCAAACCATTGTTCTCTAAAATAGTCATCCAAGCGTATGTCCTTAATAAAAAGCTCATCCACATGGGTATCATTAAAATCATAATTATAATATTTTGTTTTGAAGGGTCTATTTTAGATATAAAATAAGCCATTGGATAACCTATTATAAAACATATTAACGTAGATAAAAAACCTAACCATATTGAAGTGAGAAACACGTTAGAATATTTGCCCACATTAATTATATTGTCAAATGTAAAGTTCCCACTTGAATCAGTAAAAGAAAATCCTAGTATTAATATCAATGGAACTACAATAAAAATAGCTAACCATATAACATAAGGTATCATTATTATTTTATAACTTAATTTTTTACTTATAATTTTGTTCTTCATAAAATTCGTCACTAAAGGCACTATAGTCACCCATCTTTCCAGAGTAATTTGATTTCTTCATTATGTGTATATCATCTGGATTTAAAACTAGTCCTATTTTATTTCCTTTATTTTTATATTCTGTTGTTTGTATCATCCACTTAATACCATCCACATCTACTATAATCTCATTGTGAACTCCTTTAAACGTAACAGACGAGACAACCCCAGAGATATGACCCTGTCCATAGTCAACCACTTTAATATCCTCAGGCCTTATCACTACGTCGACAGGCTCGTCCTTCCCAAAACCCTTATCCAGGCACTTAAAAGTCTGCCCTGCAAATTTTACAACATAATCACCTATCATAACCCCATCCAAAATATTGCTTTCACCAATAAAGTCCGCTACAAATGCATTTTTAGGTTCATCATATATTCCTTTTGGAGTCCCTATCTGCTGTATTTTACCCTCATCCATTACTATTACAGTATCAGACATTGAAAGTGCTTCTTCCTGATCATGAGTTACAAAAATAAAAGTTATTCCCGTACGCCTTTGAATTTTTTTAAGTTCTGACTGCATATCTTTTCTAAGCTTTAAGTCTAAAGCCCCCAAAGGTTCGTCTAACAAAAGTACCTTCGGATGATTTGCAAGTGCTCTCGCTATAGCTACCCTTTGCTGCTGACCACCGGAAAGAGATGCTATATTTCGATTCATAAAAGTCGATAAGTTCACCATACCAAGCATCTCTTTTACTGTTAAATCTATTTCCTCTTTGGACTTCTTTTGTATTCTCATTCCAAAAGCCACATTATCATATACGTTTAAATGAGGAAATAAAGAATACTTCTGGAATATAGTGTTAACTTCACGTTTATGAGGAGGTAAATTATTAATCTTTTTACCACCAAAAAATATTTCACCCTTATCAGGTGATAAAAATCCGCCTATTATACGAAGAATTGTAGTTTTACCGCACCCGGACGGACCTAATAACGTAACAAATTCTCCATCAAATATATTTAGATGGAGATTATGAAGTATAGTCTCGCTTCCGTAAGACAATTCAATATCTTTTAAAGTAATAATCGATTTTTTCAATAATCTTTGCCCCTTGTCATTTTTATAAAATGCATTTACTCATTGTAGTAGAAGTAAACATTAAATCCGGTTTCGTTTCTATTATATTTGCCGTTCTATCGGCTGCATCAGCCACACCAATGCAAAACGCTTTTACCATAGGATGTGCTCCAAACTCAGCATTTCTTATTTTAGTACTTATATCACGATAATTTTTAATAAGTGTTTTTCTAGATGAACCTATAACAGTTTTATACCATACAACGGTCAAAGAATTTTTAATAGTCGTTCTAGCTTTTTCCAAACCACTTGCATCCTTTTTATTACTTACTGTTTTTTCATTAAAAGCCTTTATAATTTATATATTTTTTCCATAGGTGCTTTTATATTTTTTAAAAGAACTGTTAATTTAGTATTTGAATAATCATTGTCATTCAATTCTTTTGTTAAAGTGAATATTACATTCCTCATAAGTTCTCCAAGATATTCTCTATATCCTGCGAAATGCGAAATATGTTAAAGATATTGCTTTAGAACTCATATATACTCCTCCTATCAGCAATTATGGTTACAATATATTATATTATTTATTGAAAGTCAATATTTTTGTTCTGTGTACCATTTAACTCCATTTGCAGTATCTTCTAAAACTACATTTCTATTTTTTAATTCATCTCTAATTTTATCTGCAACATCCCAATCTCTATTTTTTCTTGCTTCTTCTCTTTTATTTATTAAAGATATAATTTCTTCACTGTCTACCCTTAGATTTTTTACATATAATATTCCTAATACCTTACAAAGTTCATCAAACAAATTTAATATACTTAAAAGATCTCCCTTATTTAAACAGATGTTTCCCTGGCAATTTAATATGATATTATATTTTTTAACCATATCAAATAAAACTGAAATAGCATCCGCAGTATTTAAATCATCTTCCATACACTCTATAAATCTATCTTTAAATTCTTGTAAAACATTATCATTACATATATCTGGATCACAATCACTTAAATCACTGTTTTCAATTATAAAATTTAAATTCTCTCTAAATTTATAAAGTCTATCCAGTGACGCAATACACTGGTTTATGATTTCTTCACTATAATTAATTGGACTTCTATAATGGGATGAAATCATTAAGTAACGTATAGGCTCATATCCATATTTTTCGGAAATTTCCCTTACGGTAAAAAAATTATTAAGCGACTTTGACATTTTTTTATTGTCAATATTTATATATCCATTATGAAGCCAATAATTAGCAAATTTAACACCATTACAACACTGGCTTTGAGCAATCTCATTTTCATGATGTGGAAAAATAAGGTCTTGGCCTCCGCAATGTATGTCTATACTGTCACCCAAATATTTCTTGGCCATTACAGAGCATTCTATGTGCCACCCCGGTCTGCCACTGCCCCAAGGACTATCCCAATATGGTTCCCCGGGCTTAGACGCTTTCCAAAGGGCAAAATCCAGTGGATCTTCTTTTATCTCTCCAATCTCTACTCTGGCGCCCGATTTTAAAGTATCTATGGTTTGCTTAGAGAGCCTTCCATATTCATCAAATTTTCTTGCCCTAAAATATACATCCCCACATGAAACTGCATACGCATATCCTTTTTCCATAAGATCAGAAATCATTGTTACAATTTCAGATATACACTCACTAGCTCTAGGATGAACCGTTGCCTGCATAACATTAAGTCCTGAAGAGTCTTTCTTATACTCCTCTATATATTTTTCTGAAACTTCAATATAACTGCTATTTTCTTCTAAAGCTCTCTTAATTATTTTATCATCAATATCAGTAAAATTCTGTACAAAACAAACCTTATACCCTATATACTCTAAAAACCTTCTTAAAACGTCAAATACGCATATAGGCCTAGCATTTCCTATATGTATATAGTTATATACAGTAGGTCCGCAAGCATATATTTTAATCTCTTTTGAATTAATCGGTTTAAATTCTTCTTTTTGACGAGTTAAAGTGTTATAAAATTTCATATCATAACCTCTACATATCTTATTTTCTAAAAATATAATTCTACTTTATACAATCTTTATTAGAATATACATATAATATACCAGAAAATACAGTTAATATCGCTGAAAACCAAAATATAATTCCACTAACCTTAATAATAAAATCAATATATATTTGTCCCATAAAACCATTATTTGATAATACCTCTTGTAAACCTTGAGATAACATAATTAAAAACACAGACAGCATCTGACTTACCGTTTTTATTTTCCCATAGTAGTTTGCTGAAATTACTTTTCCTTGTTCTACTGCTATAAGTCTTAAAGAAGTAACCATAAATTCTCTGAAAATTATTAATACTACCGCAACCGCACAAACTAAATTTAGCTCTACAAAACACACCAATATTGATATTATTAATATTTTATCTGCTAGAGGATCTAAAAATTTACCAAAATTAGTAATTAATCCACGTTTTCTTGCAAAATATCCGTCTAAATAGTCTGTATAAGAAGCAGTTATAAAAAATATTAAAGATAAAAAATATCTATTTGGAATATCTCTACATAACAAAAAAAACAATATTATAGGTATAAAACATATTCTTATAAACGTAATTTTATTTGGTAAATTCATAAACTATTCCCCATAAAACTTTATTTACATACTCTGCAAACTTCTCCCACTAAATCACATTGATCATAAAACAAAATCTTAACGTACACAAACTTCCCCGCACAAACATCTATATTTCCTTCAAATCTAAAATATACTCTCCCATCCACATCCGGAGAATCGGCTTCACTACGTCCAACCCACATATTTGACTCTTCATCAAAACCATCCACAATTACTTTTATTATATTTCCTATCTGTGACTTACCATATTCTTCGATTATACGTTCTTGTTCTCTCATTAATATGTCACATCTACTAGATTTAATATCCTCGTCTATTTGATCTTTCATATTAAATGCAGGGGTATCTTCTTCATTTGAATACATAAAGCATCCCATACGTTCAAATTTACAATCATTAACAAACTTTACCAATTCTTCAAACTCTAAATCAGTTTCTCCCGGAAATCCACAAATAAAAGTAGTTCTTATTTTAACATTCGGAATTTTAGCTCTTAATTTAGATATTAACTCAGAAAGCAAGTCAAAACTTCCTCGGCGGTTCATACTTTTCAGTATTCTTTCATTACAATGCTGAAGGGGAACGTCAATATACTTAAGTATCTTATTTTCCCTGGAAATTAAATCAATAAGTTCATCATCTATTCTGTCAGGATAACAATACAAAAGCCTTATCCATTCAATGCCGTCCACTTTGCAAAGCTCCTTTAAAAGCCTCGGAAGAGATGGTTTACCGTAAATATCTTCCCCATATCTTGTAACGTCTTGAGCAATAACTAAAAGTTCGCGAACACCTTCTTTAGATAATCTATGAGCTTCTTCTAATATGTTTTCTATACTTCGGCTTCTAAATCTTCCTCGTATTAAAGGTATAGCGCAATATGTACATTTATTATCGCAACCATCTGCTATTTTTAAATATGCATAATGACTAGGCGTAGTTAAAATTCTATTTCCATAAAGTGGCATATTTAATTTATCTTCAAACTTGCAAATTTTATCGTCCTTGGTGACTTCATCAAGTAAATATACAATATCTGAATTACAGCCAATTCCTATTACTCCGTCTAGTTCCGGTATTTCTTTTAATAATTCTTCCTTATACCTCTGAGCAAGACAGCCAGTGGATATAACATATTTGAGTCTGCTTTTTTTGTCCTTTTTTAAACTTACTACCTTTAATATTTCCTCAATACTTTCTCTTTTAGCGTCTTCTATAAATCCGCAAGTATTTACAATTATTATATCAGCTGCACTAAATTCGTAAACTACATTATATCTTTCACACGAATCTATTTTAGAAAGCAGTATCTCCGCATCTACTCTGTTTTTTTCACATCCTAAACTTATTAGTCCAACATTATACACCTAGTCAAAATCACCCTTTCTAAATTCTTCTTTATAAGATAATATAGCACTGTTTATATCTGTAAAATTATACCCTAAATTTTGCAGCGATAATGAAACTTTTCTAACACTTTCTTCACAGTCCATTTTCTGCCCATACTTCTTATTAATTAAACAAATAATCTGATCTTTTTCGCTTGGAGATACATCTTCTATTACTTTAACAATAGTATCTTTTTCTATACCCTTTTTTGAAAGTTCAAATTTAACTCTTTTAATAGAATAAAGTTTTTTAAATAAATGGATAGCATATTCCCTAGCAAATTTTTCATCGTCAATAAGACCTAATTCTTCCATTTTATTTACAGCTGTATCTGCTGACTCCTGATCATATTTATGCCTTATTTTATCTATAAGTTCCTTTCTAGAATGATTTCTATAAGAAAGTAATCTAAAGGCCTTTTCTTTTGACTTATTTTTATTAACCTCAAATTTTATTTTACTTATTAAATCTAAATCCACACTGCTGCCAACGGATAATTTATTTTTAAAAAGAGTCTCCTCATCTGCGCTAAAAGCATAATTGCCATCTACGAACACAAGATTATTATTTCTTTTACCTTTTACTATGTTAGTAATAACCATTTAGCTTTTCCTACTTATCAGCAATTTCGTCAATTACAGGATCAGCTAAATTTTTTGATACAGATGGCCTAGAATCATAAACACTATTTATACTATCTATTACTTTCTTTTCAATCTCTGAAGCTAAATCAGGAGTATTTTTAAAATATTCTTTAACATTATCTCTACCTTGTCCAAGCCTTTTATCATTATACGAAAACCAAGCTCCGCTTTTTTGTACAATATTAAGTTTTACCGCTAAATCAAGAAGTTCTCCCATTCGTGAAATTCCTTGGCCGTACATAACGTCAAATTCTGCTTCTTTAAACGGAGGAGCTACTTTATTTTTTACGACCTTTGCTCTAGTTCTTGATCCTATCATTTCTCCATTTGCCTTTAAAGTCTCAATTCTCCTTATATCTATTCTTACAGAAGCATAAAATTTTAATGCCCTTCCTCCTGGAGTAACTTCAGGATTACCATATACAATTCCTACTTTTTCTCTTAACTGATTAATAAATATAGCAACACAATTGGATTTAGAAATTGCTCCTGCAAGTTTTCGAAGTGCTTGAGACATTAATCTTGCTTGTAATCCTACGTGGGAATCTCCCATTTCTCCCTCTATTTCAGCACGAGGAACCAAAGCTGCAACGGAGTCAACAACTATTACGTCTATTGCTCCGGATCTTACTAAAGACTCTGTAATTTCCAAAGCCTGTTCTCCCGTATCAGGTTGAGAAACCAATAGTGAATCCACATCTACTCCCAAAGCTCTAGCATAAACCGGATCAAGAGCGTGTTCTACGTCTATAAACGCAGCATTTCCACCGCTTTTTTGTCCCTCTGCTATACAGTGAAGAGCTAAAGTAGTTTTTCCAGATGACTCGGGTCCATATATTTCTATTATCCTTCCTTTTGGAAGTCCACCTACGCCTAAAGCCAGATCTAAAGATAGTGAACCGGTAGAAACAGCGTCTACTTGCATAGCTTCACTTTTTCCAAGTTTCATAACTGCACCTTTACCGAACTGTCTTTCTATTTGCCCAAGAGCAGTTTCTAATGCTTTGTTTTTATCAAATGCCATTTTATCCTCCTAAATAAATAATTTTTTTATTCTTTGTATTGCCTCTAATGTTTTATCTCTATCGCCAAATGACGTAATTCTAAAAAATCCTTCTCCATTTCTACCAAATCCAGCGCCCGGAGTTCCTACTACATTAGCTTCTTTAAGTAAATAATCAAACATCTCCCACGAATCCATTCCGTCTGGGCACTTAAACCATATATATGGAGAATGTTTACCTCCCGTAAACCAAAAACCTATAGACTCAATTCCAGACCTTATTATATTGGCATTTTCCTTATAGTAAGAAATATTTTCGTTTATTTGTTTAATTCCTTTATCTGAAAATGTGGCCTGTGCTCCCTTTTGTACAATATAAGACACTCCATTAAATTTTGTTGACTGCCTTCTAAACCAAAGCTCATTTATACTTATATTACTTCTCTTTAATTCTTTAGGCATTACAGTATACCCGCATCTAACACCGGTAAATCCGGCTCTTTTGGAAAGAGAACAAAATTCTATAGCACATTCTTTCGCACCTGCAATTTGATAAATACTATGGGGAAAATCATCTCCATCTATAAAAGCTTCATACGCACTATCATAAAAAATTATAGCATCATTATTTGTAGCGTAGTCTATCCATTTTTTGAGTCCTTCTTTATCGTAAACTGCTCCAGTCGGATTATTTGGAGAACAAATATATATTATATCGCATTTGATATTATAATCCGGCAAAGGTAAAAAATTATTATTTTCATTTGCGTCCATATATAAAATTTTTCTACCGTCCATGATATTTGTATCTACATATACAGGATAAACGGGGTCAGGAATCGATACTACGTTATCGCTTGAAAATAAGTCTAAAATATTTCCCAAGTCGCTTTTTGCACCGTCACTTACGAAAATTTCATCTTCATTTATACTAACCCCAAAATTAGAATAATACCTTGCTATCGACTCTCTTAAAAACAAATACCCCTGTTCAGGACCGTACCCATGAAATGTTGAAATATTTCCCATATCTTGAGAAGCTTTTACCATCGCTTCAACTACTTCTTGACATAAAGGTCTTGTAACGTCTCCGATGCCAAGCCTGATTATATCTGCATCAGGGTTTATCCTTTTATAATCTTGAACCTTTTTGTTTATAGTAGAAAATAAATAATCCTTTTTTAAATTCTGATAATTATTATTTAACCTCATTTTTGAATCTCCTTGAGTGATGATTCTACAAATTTTTTAAATAAAGGATGTGCTCGATTGGGCCTACTTTTAAATTCAGGATGATATTGTACTCCCACAAAAAACTTATTATTAGGGATCTCCACAGCCTCTACAAGCATACCATTTGGAGAAACTCCGGATATAACCATCCCGCTGTTTTCAAAGTCTTCTCTAAACTTATTATTAAACTCATATCTATGTCTATGCCTTTCGGAAATCTCTAATTTATCGTATACCTTATGCATCAAAGTATTTTTCCTTATCTTACAAGGATATGCCCCTAACCTCATAGTTCCACCTTTAGTTACCATTCCTTGCTGCTGCTCCATCAAATCTATAACCATATAATCTGAATCTTTACTAAATTCACTTGAATTAGCATCTTTCATATTAAGTACGTTCCTTGCAAATTCTATAACGGCTGCCTGCATCCCTAAGCATATTCCCAAATATGGAATATTATTTTCTCTTGCAAACTTTACGGCTGTAATTTTGCCCTCTATTCCTCTATTTCCAAATCCTCCCGGCACAAGTATTCCATCACAATCAGATAAGAGTTCACGTACTGTATACTCAGTTACTATCTCAGAATCTATCCACTTTATATCAATATTAGCTCCAAGTTCAAACCCAGCATGATTTAATGCTTCCGCTACAGATAAATATGCATCATGTAATTTTACATATTTACCCACCATAGCTATTCTTACAGTCTTATCTCTATTATCTATCCTGCTAAGCATTCTATTCCATTCATCCATATCGCAAGGAGAACAATTTAAAGATAACTCCCTGCACACAATATCCGAAAAATTACTTTTTTCAAGCATCATGGGAGCATAATATAACGATGAAAGCGTAAGATTTTCTATTACGCAGTCAGACTTTACATTGCAAAATAAAGAAATTTTGTGCCTTATATTTTCGCTAATTTTTTCATTGCACCTGGTAACAATTATGTCAGGATTTATACCAAGAGCGCGTAACTCCTTTACAGAATGCTGAGTAGGTTTTGATTTATGTTCACCGGAACTTTTTATGTAAGGAACTAAAGTTACATGTATAAAAAGGCAATTTTCTTTACCTATTTCCAAAGATATCTGTCTTATTGCCTCTAAAAACGGCTGACTTTCTATATCTCCTGTGGTACCGCCTATTTCTGTAATTACAATGTCAGCATTAGATTTTTTACCAACAGAATATATAAAATCTTTGATTTCATTTGTAATATGGGGAATCACCTGTATTGTTTCACCTAAGTATT
>CAYQCM010000047.1:0-9542 GCA_964416045.1 uncultured Eubacteriales bacterium
TCAAAGCCTTTTGTGAAGAAATAGAAAACGCAGGATACTACGCAATGATTTACTGCAATCTTAATTGGTGGAATAATTATCTAATAAAAGAAGAACTGGAAAACAAATACGACCTATGGTTAGCACAATGTCAAGTAGAAAACTCGTCTGTAAATGTGCGGTATTTGGCAGACATGTGAAACAGGTCATATTGACGGAATAATGGGAAAAGATGGTTGTCTTTTTGTTCGTAAGAGTAGCAATATGATGAGGGAAAACAGATATGAAAACCATTTGATATCAAATCAAAAGCTTCTTTATATGGCTCCAAAAGATTTTGATACAGATTTTGAAATATTCTTAGGTTATGTTTTAAAATCTATAGGGAAGTAGTAAACAATTAAATATGTGTAAGTAAAAAAATCAGCTCTATTTATCTAAAAGAATAAATAAAGCTGATTTAAATATATATTTTTTAGTTTATTGATTACTTCTAAACCAATATTTTCTGTCTAGGCTTCTGTATTGTATAGCTTCTGATACGTGAGAAACCTGTACTGTTTCGCTTAGCTCTATATCTGCAATAGTTCTTGATATTTTGAGTATTTTATCGTAGGCTCTTGCTGATAAATTAAGAGTTTCAAAGGCTCTTTTTAATATATTTTTTGCGCTGTCGGTAAGATTGGAAAACTTTTCTATTACGTTTAAAGGAGCCTTAGAGTTAAAATTAATTTTAAAGTCTTTATACCTCATGTTTTGAATTTCTCTTGCTTTATTTACTCTTTTTCTAACAGATTCAGAAGTTTCCTCCGAAGTATTTACGCAGCATATACTTTCAAAGTCTACCGGTGGGACTTCAATATGTATGTCTATCCTGTCAAGTAAGGGACCGGAAATTTTCGATAAATATTTAGATATAGTATGTTCAGAGCAAGTACAAATCTTAATAGGATGCCCGAAATATCCGCACGGACAAGGATTCATAGCTACTACCAGCATCACTGTGCACGGATATGTAATTGTGCCTTTAACACGGGATATTGTAACTTGACAATCTTCGATAGGTTGTCTAAGCGCTTCTAAAGTATTTTTAGGGAATTCAGGCAATTCATCTAGAAAAAGTACGCCATTATGAGCCATAGATAATTCTCCCGGTTTAGGTATACTTCCTCCTCCTGATATTCCGGATGGTGATATTGTATGATGAGGGGATCTGAAGGGTCTTTGAGTTATTAGAGGATCCTCTTTTGAAATTGTTCCCATAATAGAATATATTTTTGTTGTTTCTATGATTTCATCAAATGTCATTTCTGGAAGTATTGTTGGAATACGTTTTGCAAGCATACTTTTTCCAGATCCTGGTGGCCCTACCAATAATATATTATGTCCACCTGCTGCTGCAATTTCTAATGCTCTTTTTGCATCTAGCTGACCTTTTACGTCTTTTAAATCCATATAATTCTTATTTGATGGTTTAATGATTTTCGTTTGATGTTGAATAGGAATTTCACATTTTCCATTTACATGGTTTATAAACTCAGTTATTTTACTTACAGGGTATATGGATACGCCGTTTATAATAGCGCCTTCGGGGGCGTTATCTTTTGGTAAAAAAATTTTTTTAAATCCAAGTTCTTTTGCTTTTATAATCATCGGGAGAATACCATTTATTGGGTTTAAGTCTCCGGATAAAGATAATTCTCCAATTATTATGGAGTCATCTAAATAAGCATTTATTTGTTTAGTGCATTTGAGTATAGCTACTAATATTGGAAAATCGTAAATTGCTCCGGATTTTTTAATATCTGCCGGGGCCAAATTTACTATGATTCTTGCTATAGGGAAATCAAAACCGCAGTTTTTCAGTGCGGCTCTTACTCTGTCTTTAGATTCTTTTACTGAAGTATCTGGAAGTCCCACTATATCGAAGTATGGCATTCCCGTACAAATATCGACCTCAACTTTTACTAAATAAGGATCTATACCAATTATTCCCATACTACTTAATTTTTCTACCATATTATCGATTTTCCTTTATAGATTATTTTGGCACATTATTTACCAATTTAAAATATTTCCATAATTATTTTGAAAGGGATTTGTAGTAATCCCGGTAAAGCGGGATATATTATTTCTGCTATTTTTCTAAATGTACCTCTTTTTTCCATGGGTTCTGTACTTGAGATTTCTAGTTCACTGCAGCAATTAAAAAATTTATCTATGTGCATATAATGTATACCATTTCTTGAGAATTTATCTTTTCCCCAAGGATTACGGATAGTTATAAAGTTATTCTGACTTATACCTATTATAGAATAGGCATGATGGTCTACCAGTGTGTTTTCACTATCATATATTGATATTAATTGTTTTCCAAACTCAGTTTGTGGGGAAAAGACGCATCCCACGAAATTTTTATTTTTAAGAGCGTCCGATATTATTTTAACTAATTTTTTTCTTCCCATTATTCCTATGTCTATTCCATTATATAGTTTAGCTTCATTTCCCGTAAGCATTCTTAACATTGGAGCGATGAATCCTCCTTCTGCAGCTTTATAATTTCGAGATGAAATGTATAACTTTGATGCTATAAAGCCTTTTAAAAGTATATGTATCCATAGTGGAGAATTGTTAGATATGAAACTATAGGAATCGTTTAAGTTAGGGATAGATTTTTCAACTTTTATTTTATGAAGATTTCCCTTATATGGATCATATAATTTTACTATCACCGTACCGTCATTTTGATCCTCGAGGCAGTCCATTATTTTTTGAGGATCGACCGCTAAAACTGAAACTACAGCAGCTAAAAAGTAGCAAACCCCTAAAGCGTTTTGATTAACATCTTCGATTTTTGGAATTTTACCTGAATATAAGGGTTTTTCACTACAGTTTACGAAAGATAATGTATTAATACATTGTTTTGAAAAATCTTGGCTAAGTTTTTTACTATCTATTTTTATTTGACTGTCAGGGACATATTCAACATTTATTTTTTTAGCATTTAGATTTAAAAATCAAATAGAAATATGTAAAACCAAGCACAACAAAAATAGGTAAGAGTAAATTTTTTTCATTCCGTACTTCCTTTTTTGCTTTTTAACAATTATATAATATATTATATAACTTTTTTTAATGGTTGTCAATTGGAATAGGAATGATTGTAATTCCTATCTAAAAGTATTTAAGGGATACGATATTAAATCATATCCCTAACTTTTTATTTATTTTTATTTTTTGGAGGCAGTTTAGTATCAGTTTGGCTAGAGTTTTCTTTGGAGTTCTTATTAGAGTTTTTCTTGGAATTTTTATGATATAGTCTTTTAATTACCATTATTACTAATATAGCTATGACAACAATAAACATTAGTATTAATATCAGCTTGATTGCACTACCTTGTATTATACCCGAACCATCCTGTACGAACTGACCTATTAATCCATTATTATTACTGTTATTGCTGCTTGAATTACTTCCATTTCCAGATGTGCTTCCTGAATCGCTTGTTACATTAGTACTTCCACCGAATATACTATCAGATCCATCTGATTGTACGCTATCATCCCAAGAGTCAGTGCTGCTTCCTGATGACGAAGATGATCCGGATCCATTTGACATATTTGAATTTTGTCCAGAAGTTCCGCCATTTACCATATCAGTTATTATATCCATTATATTATTTATTCCATCTCCTATGGCATTAAACAATGAGGAATTTCCTGAATTTAAACTCTTTTTAGCTGCAACTCCTACAGCACTGAATGATGTCATTTCAAATGAAGAAGTATCTCCGTTTATGCTCATAATTAAATATTCGATTTTTCCTGTTGACGATACTTCATGTACTATTAAAGGATCTTTAAAATATTTGAGGTCTGGTGTTGGTATTGTAACTGTTACTTTTTCTCCTTCAGGTAGTTCATATTTTTGTCCTGTTAGCATATCGACTAGATATATGTCGTAAAGCGACAATATGAATTCTGAACTTAATTTATCATATATTCTGCTGCAAGCATCTGAACTAGTAGATAAAGATACAGCCACAAGTTTAATGTTCCAAGTCACTCCGCTTACTTTTATATCATTTGTTGTATGACTGTATTCTCCTGCGAGTTCTTGTAGAGATTGTAGTTTATCATAGTTACTGATTAGTGCCTTTTTGCTATCGGATAATTGATTATACTGTTTTGTAGCTTGTATAATAGCATCCACGTCTGCACTGCTTTCAACTTTATCGTTTAATTTATTTATCGTATTTATAAGCAAAGTTTCTTCGTTTTCAGTTATTCCTGTTACGGTTACGGTTTTTTCTTCTTTTATACCCCTTATTATATAAACCCCATTTTCTGCGGTCATATTATCTGAACCGAGCATGACGGTTATAACTGAATCATCATATGCCGATTGAATAAATACTTGGAATTTAAAATCATCATTATATTCTACATTTTGGGACTCACTTTCCAAAGTTTTTCCATTTTCATCTTTATATACTATACCGGTTGTTTTTGTAAGGGTGACAGTATATTTATTCTTAGACACGTTTAAAACTTGGATAGTAAGGTCTTCTGTTACGTCTGAGAGCATATATTTTCCCTCAGATAATTTTTGGGCACCTATAGTAGATGATGTGGTTTTTACAACCGGTACAGAATCATCATATTCATCTGATATTGATATTTGGAATTCAAAATTGCTTCCGTGAGTTACAGATACCGAATCTGTTACTACTAAACCTTGATCATTTTTATAGGTAACGCCGTTTGTAGGTTCAAATGAGACTTTATATTGTACCTCATTAACGTTTTGAACAGATACTGTTTTATTAGAAGTAATGTTTTTAATTGTATATTTTCCATCTTTAGGTTCAAGAGAGGTTGTAGTTCCATCATCTTCTTTACATACCACTACCATTTGTGATAATTCATATCCATCTTTAGCAGATACGCCAAAAGATATTTCTGAGCCATATGAAATAATATATACCCCTGAAATATTTGACATTTCCGTGCTCACATTTTCATATTGTACACCTGTAGATTCTGAAAGAGTTACTTTATATCTGTTAATTTCTAATCCTTCAACAGTTATTGATATATCTGTTGAAATTTCTGAAATTGTATAATAACCATCTATAAAGTTTATAGTTTCATCGTTAGCTTTTATTGTTACGGAAGATTGATCATGTTTATCGTCCAATTTGGTAGTAAATTGGAATTTTCCTCCATATTCTATTTGTATTAAAGTACTGCTATTAATTTCCCTATTATTTTCATAAAATTTTATTCCATCAGATTTTTCAGGAGTTGGTAAATTTATTTTATATGTTTCCTTACTAATGGTAGCTGTTATATCTGCATCTTCTGTTACCGGTGGTGTTTCATATCTATAAAACCCTGATTCGTCGCCTACGTTGTTCGGCTCTAAAATAGTATCTCCAAATTTCACTTCTAGTGATAACAAATTATATCCGTATTCCGGTTTAACAGAAAATGAGAAAGTATCTCCGTAAGAACGAGTTTGTGTGCCTGTTAGTACAGTTGTTCCAGATGGTTCATAATATACGATTCCTTCGCTTTCTACAAATTTAATACTTATAGTGCTTTTTAATACTGTTACTTTAATTGTAGGAGGGGAATCTATTTCCGATAAAGTATAGATGGCCTCTTTTGTAGTTTTATTTTCTTCTGTAAGTTCTCCGGCTGTAGTACTTATGGTAGCGCCTTCCAAGTCGAATCCTTCTTTAGCCACTACTTTAAAGGTAAAATAGCCTCCGTGAGTTACAGATGGTTTTGAAATATCGCTACCTGTTACACTGTCTTTAAATTCTACGTCTGAACCTTCAAACGTTATTTCGTAAGTGTTTAAAGTTACTCCGGAGAGAGTTACTGTAACGTCATTGCACACGTTTTCAATTTGCCATACGTTTGTATCCAGTTTTTCTATTGTTACATTATTTCGATCGCTGTCTATGCCTGTAAAGACCCAGTTGGCTATTGACTGATCGTAACCGGTACTTGCATTTGCTATTATCGTCAGGCTTGATCCATAGAGAACTTCTTTTCCTGAGCGTGTTATATCTTTTAAGGACTCCTTGTCAAGGATAGTAACATTTTCCGATACAGAGAAGCTTACAGTATATTTTTCTTTTTTGGTATTACTTATTCTAACGGGGTTATCTGATCCTTCTTCTACACTTAAGTTTTTGGTTACTTCTATTAGGGTAATGGTTGCTCGAGACCGTCCGTCTGTTGTTGTGTCTACTTCGATTTCGACGTCCGAACCGCTTACGTTTACTTTTAAATCAGATAACGTAAATCCTTTATTAGCTGTAGCTAAAAATGAGTAATTGGCTCCATGTTCTACTACTCCCGTTAAGGTAGTAGCGCTTTCATATGGAAGAGGTATGATTGCTTCTGATCCTCCTGTTTTTGAAAAGTTTACTTGGTTTATAGTAAGATTATCTTCGGCTGATAAAGTTATATCATATCTATTTATTTCTATTCCGTTTATGTTAATAAGAGTATCTTGGGTTATCGTAATAGAATAATATCCTTCATCGTCTTTATTTATTGTATTATTGGGGGTTAATGAGTTTGCAATGGTTATTGATGAATTAGTATATCCTTCTTTAAGCTCTACTTTGAATTTTAGTTCTTTATTATAGTAAGTTTGTGTTCCTGAGGTAATGTCTCTGTCTGTAGAGTGGGCATAGATAGTGGCGTTAGTTATTTGGTTTTGATATTCATCTTCGAAATTTACTGAATAAAGATTGATTGTAATTCCGTTTACACTTACGCTTGAGTCTCCTATAACATCCGATAGGGTTATTACAAGTTTGGTATCAGTAGAATTCTTTTCGTCCTTTACTGCAGTAGCGTTGGTTGCGGATATAGATGCTGAACTTAGATTATATCCTGTGTTAGATTCCACATTAAATGAATATTCACCTCCGTGGCTTACTTCTATATTATCATTGGAATTAATGGTGTTACCACTTGCATTTTTAAAAGTTATTCTTGCATCTTGATTAAATGTTATTTTGTATTTATTTGTGCTAATGTTTTCTATTATGATATTTGAATTTTTGGTTACATTTTCAAGTTCATAAAATCCATTTTTTATGGCTATTTTTTCATTGTCAGACAATTCCCCATTGTCATCTTTATCGTAGTATACATCAATAATTGATTGAGTATATGCATCGTTTAAAGCAATTTTAAACTTTAGATTTTCTCCATGAGCTAAACGTACTCCTGATGTTATGTTTTTATCATTTTCATTATATACTTCGAATCTTTGAGAACTACTACTGTTGCCTTCGTCTGTAAACTGTACAAGGTAGAGTATTGATTTTACTCCTTCTACATAAACTACAGTGTCATCTATAACGCCGGTTATATTATATATCCACTGAGTTGGTTTCGTAGTATCCCTTGTAACAGTTCCGTTACTTAAATATACTCTTAAATCTTCATCAAGACTATATCCAAGTTCTTCGAGAGGAATAATCTCTATTTGATATGAATTAGCATTGGAATTATTACTCGTATTATCTAGAGTATGCTCTATTGTTGGAGCTTCGGAAGTTAGTTGTTGTTCGTTTTCGTTTTCGTTCCATTTGGATACAACTTCATCATTACTATTCTCGAAAGATATTCCTTCTCCGCTAAATCCTATTGTATACTGGTTTACTTTAATGCCTTCAATCGTAATGGTAATTTGCTCACCCTTAATATATTCTCCGGGTAATGTCCAGTATCCGTCCCCGTCTTCATCAGGTGAAACCGTTGGATCTGTTCCGTTTTCCGATCCTTCTTGATTGTTATCAGAGGCGATTGTGGTTTTAAGGGATATATCACTTCTATTGAATTTATCGTCTAAAGAAATATTAAATTTATAATCATACCCATGTAGTGCGGTACCATTCATTTTACCTTCACTATCGATTTTTAATATATTACCGCTTTCTTCGTAAATGGATAATATTTCATTTAAAGAGATTTTGTCACCAAGGTCTGTACCTGAGGACATTACTTCTCCTTTTTTTAAAATTATTGGATATTCATTTCTTCTTGAACCTGAAACAATGACTACTAAGTTTTCTTTTACAGAATCTATTTTATATAAATTATATTCATCAGTAGATTCCGTAAGAGTTATTTTTGAACCTGTGTTTGTTGATATAATTATTGTATTTAAATTATAACCCTCTTCAGGGTATAGTTTAAATGAGTAAGCATTTCCATATTTTACTTTTTGTTCTTCTTCAATTTCTGAGTCATCAGTTGTTTTGAAAATTACAAACTGTCCCTCGAACTCTACAGAATACTCTTTTAGATCTAGATCATACATTACGATCTTACTATCTTCAATTATTTTAGAGGTAGTATATACATAGTATTCTCCGTCTACAGATGCGATTAGCTTTGTAAATTTTTCTGGTTCGGTTGTAATGTCTGAATCAATGGGACCAATAAATACTAACGCACTTGAGAGTTCGAATCCGTATTTTGCTTTTAGGGTAAATGAGTAGGTATTTCCATGTACAATAGAAAAATTAGTTTGTGTATCTAATAAATTATTTTTAGTGCTATCATAAATTTCCAAACTTTCCATTACGCTATCAGACTGTTTTAGGCTTAAGGAATAATTATTTAAAGATATATTATTAACTGTGACCGTATTATTGCTATAAATCTGTATTTGATATTTGTATACGTCATCACTGGAGAGATCTAACACTCTTCCTTGGTCTGGATCGCTTAGGGAAATATTTATATCAGATTTATCATATTTGGAATTAAGTTCTATATTAAATTTAAATATTTCACCATATCCTAATGTCTTTCCAATAGACGTAATGTCTTGGTTTATATTCGTATTGGTTTCTATTTGTACTCCTGAGTCTATAATGACCTTTCCCTCATCAGTATCGAGAGTGATTTTATTTGAATCAATGTCGTATTCACTATTGTTTTCGTTTATTTTTTCATTAAATTCAATCTCTGCTTTACAAGACGATATGCTATATGAATCATCATCACTTTTTTCGATAGTACCTTTTATGACAATTGATGAAATATCGTCAATAGATATAGTAGTGCCTGAACTTGTTTTAATAGAGGTGGGATTTACAAGTTCGAAGTAATCACTTATTTTAGTATCGCTCTCATTGCTGATAGTTTTAGCAAATGGAAAAGATGTTGACGTGTTTTCCGGGAGCGTTATAGGAGTTATAGAAATTTGTTTCTTAGACTGAAGGGTAAGTGTCACGTTTTCTTCTATTGCTTTAAATTTTTGTTCGTTATTTTCATCTACATCTTCTTGAAATGATAAGGTATATTGATTCAGCTCTACAGTTCCTTTTACAACTACTGCTTCTTGTACATTTTTAATTCTATATTGTCCGTTACTTTGATCGATAGTTACTATTTCAGATGTTGGGTTTTGTATAGTTGTATCGGTTGGGGATATTTCAAAATTTGCGCTTTCTATATCGTATCCGTCATCAGGTTCAACATAGAAATCAAGTGAACCGCCATGCTGTACTATTGATCCT
>CAYQCM010000048.1:0-2995 GCA_964416045.1 uncultured Eubacteriales bacterium
CCCCCTTCTGCCGGCAAAACTCGACAACCGCAGCGAGCAAATAATCAGGCACACCGGTTACATTGTAAGTTATAACTCCGACTGGCTTATACCCAACTGGGTAGCCTACGAACTTACGCCACAAGAAGCCCGAGGCGAAGTGCCGAGGGCAAAGAAATTTATGCCCGACCCTTTGGTTGAGGGCCGCAGCGCCGTGCACAGTGATTACACCAATTCGGGTTTCGACCGCGGGCACATGGCTCCGGCGGCCGACATGAAATGGAGCGTAATTGCAATGCAGGAGAGTTTTTACCTGTCTAATATTTGCCCGCAGAACCATAATCTGAACGGAGGCGATTGGCACGAATTAGAAAAACTCGTGCGCCGCATGGCCTTTTCGGGTGATACGGTTTACGTAATCTGCGGCCCGATAATGGAAGAAAATTTTCAAAGGATAGGCAACAACGGCGTGGCTGTACCGGTCGCATTCTTTAAGATTTTAGTGAAGCGCAGCAATCAAGGCTATACGGCGATAGCCTTTATAATGCCTAACAAGGCTCAGAGCAAAGCCCTTACGGAGTATGCCCAAACGGTTGATTTGGCAGAATATGTTACCAAGATTGACTTTTTTGGCGGGTTGCCGAAGAGGGTTCAGGCAAAAATGCAGAAGAACTATGAAGTGGCAGAGTGGAAGTTTGAAAACTAAACACTCACCAATGATGTTTAAACACGCTTGCGGTTGAACAAGTTGATTTTTGCCAAGTTTCGGTGCTCAGAAAGCATCTTGCGAACCGTTTCGCTGTGTTTTCCCCTTGCATCATCTTTCGGAGTAGCATACGGCAACACCAAAAGCGGATTCTGCGCCAAATACACCAACTGCTGAGCCAACGAAACCACAAACATGTTGTAAAGCCCCTTACCGCTCGACATTTTTACGGTAATAATATCAATGTCATTGTCTTTCACATATTTGAACAAGGTTTTGGGCACATCTTCCCGGCAGGGTAACATTACAAAACGCTTTTCTATCTGCGGGAAATTTTCTTCTACAAAATTCTGAAAAGCGGCGACATCAGCCTGCATCATTGCGGGGGCTTCACCCGGTTCAAGCACATGCACAAAATGTACGTTAAAGTCGTAGCGTTGGAGCCGCTGCATTAAATCGTTAAACACGCCGGCATCGTTGCTTGAAAAATTTGTGGCGTAGCAAATGCTTTTAACCGAATTGTACGACAGTACTGAAGAACTGTCCGGAACCACAATCATGGGAGCAGGCATAAAGGTCAGCACCTCCGAAGTTACGCTACCTATCAATTCATCGTCCTTTTGGTCGTTGGTACGGGTACCCATTATTATTATTCGGGGATGGGAGTTTTTTATAAAGCGTTTTATTTCGTCTTCGGGCACTCCCCTTTTTATAACCACCGAATAAGTCACATGGTTAAAACTTCCGCCCATACGCTCCGATTTGAAAAGAGCGTTGAGTTTCTTGGTTTGCTCTATTGATTCTTTTTTGGAAGTCTCGTTAGTGAAGGTATGCAGAAAGACGATTTCGGAGCCCCACTCTTCGGCCAACTCAAATGCGAGATATGCTGCCTTTATTGAATAATCAGCAAAATCTATGGGTACAAGTATGTATTTACCGTAATCGTCCTGTGCCATTTTCAAGTATTAATCGCTGGTCTTCCCAAATATAAATCTTTAATAACACAATTCCAAGCCAACCATGCTGCTGAAAATGATATCAACGAAGTATTTGAGTTATATTTTTGATATTGGGTTCAATTAGCAGAAGTGCTTACTGCTATTACACAACTGTTGGCCTTGTCGCAAATATTTTATATTTTTGCGACAAAAGCACAATAATGGCAAGCATAGAAGACAGCATTTTTACTGCAATTAAAGCCAAAGGAAGAGGAAGTATTTTCTTTCCCTCTGATTTTACGTCATACGGTGAAGTAAAGGCTGTTGGCAAAAGCCTTGAACGACTGACAGCAAAAGGCAAAATCATCCGTCTTGCAAGGGGCATATACACATATCCTATGATTGATAAAGACTTAGGCCTCGGAGTATTAATACCATCCATAGAACAAATTGCCGAGACTATAGCCCGTAGGGATAAGGCACGTATTGTACCGACCGGCATTTACGCCCTCAACAAATTAGGAGTATCTACCCAAGTACCAATGAATATAGTTTATCTGACAGACGGTGCACCACGTAAGATAAACCTTGGAAATGGTCGCTATATACATTTCAAATATACAACTCCAAAAAATCTCTCATTCACAAACCCTCTTGCAATGCTTGTTACCTTTGCTTTGAAAGAAATAGGAAAAGACAATGTAACGGACGATATTGCCAAGCAAATCAAAAATGTACTTCAAAAAGAGCAAAAAGAAAAAGTGCTGGCAGACGAAGCACTAATGCCGGTCTGGATTAGAGCCTTCATAAAACAAGCATATGAATAATTATTTACAACTATCCAAGGAGCAACAGCAAATGGTACTTGCCCAAGCTTCCAATAAGACAGGTTTACCGGTACAAGCTGTGGAAAAAGACTTATGGGTAACTATAGTTCTACAAATAGTGTTTGCATTACCCATAGCGAATCATCTTATATTCAAGGGAGGCACGTCTCTTAGCAAAGTGTGGAAAGTTATACGCCGATTCTCCGAAGATATAGACTTAGCCATAGACCCTTCCATTTGGGGATTTGAGGGAGATTTGACAAAAAAGCAGATTAAGCGGTTACGTAAGGCTTCGTCCGTTTTTGTACGGGATGAATTTTGCACTTCGCTGAAAGAAGCTGTTTCAGAATTAGGCATGGATAAATGGCTTCAAATAGAAGCCGATCCCGACGGCGAAGGTGATGGAACATATCCGGAACCAAGAGTTATACACATTCGTTATAAATCTCTTTTTGATGAAAACTTACCTTATTTACATTCAGAGGTAAAACTAGAAGTTGGTGCTCGTTCATTACTCGAACCTACGGCAGAAGCAGCGGTAACAA
>CAYQCM010000048.1:3005-9096 GCA_964416045.1 uncultured Eubacteriales bacterium
GCATTTTAGAAGATGTATTACCTATTAACACGACAGTTAAGCAGGTTATGATACCAACTGCCTTGGCTGAGAAGACATTCCTCGAGAAGGCATTTTTATTGCACGAGTTGTTTTCATCTCTATCGTCAAGGGAAGCAAATCGTAAATCTCGGCACCTATATGATTTGGCACAAATGATGGATACCGATATTGCTAAACGCGCGATTGCTAATAACGAACTTTGGAATACAATACACCATCATCGTGAATTATTCACAAGCATGAGTGGGGTCGATTATACTACCGATATTCGCAAAAACATACAGATAGTTCCGCCAGTAGAGGTAATTGAAGATTGGCGGAAAGATTATAAGGATATGCAATCTTCTATGATATATGGGGAAAGGCCTACATTCGAAGAACTAATTAGCAAAATGGAGAAACTTGAAAATATGTTTCGTACATAGTCGATGTATATAACAAAACCCCTACCCCAAAATTTTATATAAATGAGAGATACGGAATTCGGAGAGAGTTCCGTATTTTTTATTTAATAATATATTTGCACCTGCAAACTAAAAATTGACGGTATGCAACAATTTCCTCTGGATTATAACACGGTAAAAGAAATAATCGACAGTTTCCACATACATGATTTCGGGAACGCCACCATACGAGAAATGGTGAGTATGTCAAATCAGATAGAAAAAAGAACGGGGTGTAAATTTGCGCATATGGAAATGGGAATCCCCGGAATTCCCGCCCCGGAAACAGGCATCGAGGCCGAAATAGAGGCGCTCCGCAACGGTGTGGCTTCGACATATCCCCCGTTAGCCGGAATCCCCGAAATAAAATATGAATCCTCGCGCTTCATAAAAGCCTTTATGAACATCGACGTGGATAAAGAGCACTGCATACCCGTAACCGGCTCCATGAACGGAAGTTTTATATCGTACCTCGTGGCCGGGCAATGCGATACCAAAAAAGACACCATTTTGTTCGTCGACCCGGGTTTTTCGGTGCAAAAATTGCAAATACAGGTTTTGGGTTATAAAACCGAGGCCTTCGACATTTACGACTACCGCGCCGACAAGTTAGAGGCTAAGATTGAATCATATCTTAAGAAAGGGAACATCGCTGCAGTTACCTACTCCAACCCAAATAACCCGGCATGGTTTTGCCTTACCGAAGACGAGTTGCAAACAATAGGTCGTTTGGCAACCAAATACGATGCCATTGTAATCGAGGATCTTGCATATTTTGCAATGGACTTTAGAAAAGACTTGAGCAAACCCTTCTCCCCGCCCTATCAGGCAACCGTGGCCCGCTATACCGACAATTATATTTTGCTTATTTCGGGCTCCAAGGCATTTAGCTACGCCGGTCAGCGTGTAGGCATTGTCGCAATTTCTGATAAAATTTACAACCGCGCCTACGAATCACTTCAACAACGCTACGGGGTAGCCGAATTGGGCAATGTTCTTGTCAGCCGTGTTCTGTACTCGGTTTCGGCAGGCACAACGCACTCGTCGCAGTATGGAATGGCCGCAATGCTAAAAGCAGCCAACGACGGCAATTTTGACTTTGTAGAAAGTATCAAGATATACGGCCGCAGAGCTCACAAGCTAAAGGAAATATTCCTAAAAAACGGATTTCATATAGTTTACGACAAGGATGTGGATCGAGACATAGCCGATGGATTTTACTTTACCGTAGGGTATCCCGGAAAAAGCGGTTCGCAGCTTATGTACGAACTTATGTTTTACGGTATCAGCGCCGTAGCCTTGGGCACCAGCGGCAGTCTTCAACAAGGTTTGCGCATCTGCACATCTTTTGTAAGTGACAACCTCATGGACGATATTGACCAACGGCTTACAGCTTACAACGAAACCAACAAACATTTCTTCGGAAACCAATAATCGCAACAACCCCGAAAGCCCTTCTCGGACTTTCGGGGTTGTTATATACGCTGCTAAAACTATACTCAGCTTATAACTCCGCTACCGTAGCAAATGTTGCAATCTTCGCTGTAAAGCACCCCAAATTGACCCGGTGCAATGCCTTGAATTTTGTTTTCCGAATGGAGGGTAAAGCAACCGTTTTCTCCCTTTTCCACCACAGCGAAATTAAACTCGGGCGTGTGCCTTATTTTGAAAGCCACCCGCATTCCATCGAGTTTGTCTGCCAAAGCAGGCTCAGATATGAAATGCATTGCCGTTAAGGGAATATTTTTACCGTACTGCTCTTCGGCATTGTAGCCGTTTGCCACGTATATTATATTTTCGTCAATATCCTTGCCCACAACGTACCACGGACCGCCACTAAGGCCCAAACCCTTACGCTGACCTATGGTGTGGAACCAATATCCCTGATGCTGCCCTATAACTTTGCCCGTGTTCCTTTCTACAATCTTTCCGGGTTTTTCACCCAAATGTCTTTTTATAAACTCGTTGTAATTAACCTTACCAAGGAAACAAATACCCTGACTGTCCTTACGATTCGCACTGGGCAGGTTCTCGCGAGTTGCAATTTCCCTAACCTGAGACTTTTGCAAATCGCCTATGGGAAACATTATCTTGCTTAACTGTTCGTAGCTGATGCGGGCAAGAAAATCGGTCTGATCTTTATGTTTGTCGGCTGCGGTGGCCAAATGATACTTACCGTCTATAAACAAATTTCTGGCGTAATGCCCGGTGGCAATCTTGTCAAAATTGGAACCGAACTTATCTACAAACGCCCCGAATTTTATCAACTTGTTGCACATCACATCGGGATTAGGCGTAAGTCCCATTTTTACCGTTCGCATGGTATAAGCCACTACCGTATCCCAATATTCCTTTTGCAGCGGTACCACTTCAAGTTTAAGCCCGTATTTTTTGCACAAAAAACTTGTTATTTCAATATCCTCTTCTGCCGAGCAACCCATATAACCGCTTTCATCCTCCATTCCTATACGGATGTAGAAAACGGTTGGTTTTATTCCTTGCTCGCACAGTAAATGAGTTACAACCGAGCTGTCAACGCCTCCGGATACCAAAGCTGCAATTTCCATGTTGCCTTACATAAAAAATAAAAGGGAGTATCTAACCTATTTTGATAATTATACTCCCAAAAATAAACCTTATATCAAATATTACAAAAGACGATGTGCGCCCTTAAAAACCCAAACTTACATTTGGATCAAATCGGATGGATGTTTAACTAAAATAGTCTTGCTTTACCTTATCCGATGGTGCAAACGCCGAATTGTCTTTGTTTTCTTCAAAGAACTTTTTCATGGCCGATGGCAAATTCTCAGGTACGTAAACACCAACGTTTATAAGCAAGTCGCCGCTTCCGTAGCTGTTAAGGTTAGGTAAGCCTTTGCCCTTAATTCTCAAAACCTTGCCCGACTGGGTTCCCGGCTTTATGTCTCTTCGAACCTTGCCGGCCAAAGTAGGCACCTCGCACTTGCCACCCAATATGGCCAAAGGCAGGGGCAACAAGGCATTGTAAATTAAATCGTGGCCGTCTCTAATCAGTTCGGAATCCGGTTCCTCTTCAATAAGAACTAATAAATCACCGGCAGCACCTCCGCGTCTGCCTGCATTTCCCTTGCCTTGTAAGGTAAGTTGCATGCCTTCCTCAACGCCGGCAGGAAATTTCAGAGTTATAACTGATTCGTCTTGTACAACGCCCGAGCCACCGCAATGAGAACAATGCTTGGTTATTACCTCGCCCGTACCATCGCAATCCGGGCAAACCGAAGCCGACTGCATCATTCCAAACATGGTGTTCACCGAACGGGTTATTTGACCGGTACCGTTACATTTCGAACATTTATGGATACTTGAAGCATCAGCCGCACCGTTGCCACCGCAATCGGGACAGGTAACATATTTTTTTACCTTTATTTTTTTCTCAACTCCGTTTGCAATCTCACGCAAGTTAAGTTTCACGCGTACACGCAAATTAGTTCCGCGGAGGCCGCGCGAACGTGTTTGTCCTTGACGAGAAGAGAAGCCGAAATGTCCACCGAAAATATCGCCGAAACTTTCGAAAATATCTTCCATAGACATGCCACCGGGATTGAATCCGCCGAAGCCTCCGGATCCAAAACCTCCATTTCCGGAAAATCCGGCATGACCATATTGATCATAAATACTTCTTTTCTTGGAGTCGGATAGTACTTCGTAAGCTTCTGCCGCCTCTTTAAACTTTTCCTCAGCTTCTTTGTCGCCCGGGTTTTTGTCGGGATGATATTGAATGGCTTTTTTACGATAAGCCTTCTTTATCTCATCCTCAGAGGCATTTTTACTAACCCCAAGCACTTCGTAGTAATCTCTTTTTCCCATACTATCCAATTATTGAGCCACAACTACTTTTGCGTAACGTATCACCTTGTCGTGGAAAGTATAACCTTTCTGCACGCAATCGACTATCTTACCCTTTTGGTTTTCATCTTGAGAGGGCATTATTGTAACGGCCTCATGAAAATCGGTGTTAAACACCTCGCCGGCGGTAGAAATTTCTTTTACTCCACTTTGCTGCAAAAACTTCATAAACTTGCCGTAAATAAGCACTACACCTTCTTTCACGGCTTCTGCTTCTCCTTCGGGCATTGCAGCCAAAGCCCTTTCAAAGTCGTCAATCACGGGCAAAAGGTTTTTGATCATATTTTCGCCACCGTACTTGATTAAATCCGACCTTTCCTTCAGGGTTTTCTTTTTGTAATTATCAAAATCTGCCATCAGGCGCAGATGCGAATCATTCAAGGCTGCCAATTTTGTCTGCAACTCTTTAATTTCATTGCCTTCTTCGTCAACGATTTCTTCTTCGTTGCCATCGGCTTGTTCGGCATCTACAGACTTGCCGCTTTCAACTTCGTCTTTAATTGAATCATTGTCGGCAGCATTCTGCTGAAATTCAGCATTTTCCATATCTTGCTCCTGTTTATTTTCTTTTTCCATGGTCTTTCACATTAATTCGTATAGCTTCAGCAAAAATTGTGCCGATTTTTAAAACTCCTTAAATGAAATCTGCTTGCAAGTGCACACAAAAAACGGCCGGAGATTTAACCGACCGTTGTTTTATAATGTTTGTTTATCGACGCATATTCTTTTTTGCATTCTCCTTTGCCAACTGACGCTGATAGGCTGCTTGTTCTTTCTGCATCTTTTCCAAGCGTTCCACAAACTTGGATTTACTCTTGGGTTTGCCCTTGTTGGCATTCAGTTTTGCAAGTACCTTTTCGTCCTTTACAAAGAATCTGAACAGATATGTCTGCATAATGGTTATAAGCAACGACACCAAATAGTAGTAGCTCAATGCAGCCGGGTAATCGTTGAATATAAACAAGAACATTACAGGCATCAGGTACATCATCCACTTCATCATGGGCATCTGGTCGTTTGATGGCTGATCCTTCATGTTGATGTACGAGTAAACAATGTTTACAATACACATCAAAAGGCAGAACAAACTTATATGATTGCCGTAGATTGATGAAATTATGGGTATATGAACATCCCAACTAAGTATTGCATCATACGATGATAAATCGTCGGCCCAAAGGAACGGCTGCTGACGCAACTCGATGCATGCCGGGAAAAAGGTAAACATCGCGTACAAAATGGGCAACTGCAAAAGCATGGGCAAACACCCGCCCATCGGACTTACTCCCGCTTTATTGTACAATGACATTGTGGCCTGCTGCCTTTCCAAAGCCTTCTCGGGCGGATACTTCTTGTTTATTTCCTCAATCTGCGGACGCAAAACTCTCATCTTGGCCGAAGACATATAAGACTTAAACGTAAAGGGCAACAGTACAAGTTTTATTATTATTGTCAACAACAATATTATAACACCATAGTTGTTGATGAATTTGCCAAGGAAGTTGAAAATGGGAATTACAATATATTTGTTTACCCAACCGAAGATACCCCAACCCAATGGTAACATTTCGTCCATATCTAACTGCATATCCTTGCTTACACCCTTGTCGTACGAACGCAGTACCTTGTATTGGTTTGGTCCGAAGAAGTAAGCAAAGTGGGTACCCGAACCGCCCGCGGGATCAAAGCCGGCCGTCATACTTGCCTCAACATTCTTTAAGTATTGGGATGTATTGGGC
>CAYQCM010000049.1:0-8813 GCA_964416045.1 uncultured Eubacteriales bacterium
ATTTTCTTTATTTCGTTTACTATGGTTGTATAACTATCTGTGTTAAAAATATCACTTAAAATTTTATATATGAATTCATTATTATTAATATCTGGCTTTAATAATTCATTCTTTACTACTATGTATCTGTTTTCTATAAAGAAATCATTATTATCAATTGAATATTCTCTTAATAATCGAGGTAATGACAAAATCCATCTTTTCATGGTATCAACCAATTTTTTAAGATTCATTCTTTGCGTATCTAGAGTTGAAACACCAAATAAATTCATTAAACTTGATAAATATTTTATTTTTTCAGCAGTTCCTTTTTCTGTATGTATAAAATATTTTTCTGGATTATCATTTATTTTTATTAAGTTTTCTGCGTCTAAATCAATTTCCTTATTCATAAAATATATTACTATTATGTCGGAATAATTATAAAGTGACATAGCAATTAAAATCGGAATAATACCCTTTCTTATTGAATACGGTTTACTTTCTAGTTTTTTATACACTTTTTCAAAAGAAATCTTATCATTTTCACTTTCTGCAATGAATTTATTAATAATGTCTAAAGTGTCATTTAATGAATCCTTCTTTTCTACAATAGCCTTATAAATCGTTGCTTCTGCGCTAGTTTTACTTTTTATTAAGCCCTTATCATTATTTAATATAGTTTCAATAACTATATTTCTCGCTTTTTTTATAGGTGCTGATAAATCCCTTTTATTAATCATTTCATTATTTATAATAGGTGTTTTATTATAAATAGTAAAACAAATATTAGATAAGTATGAACTTATAATATTAACTTTTTTATCACTTTTATCTTTATATAAATATTCTTGAATATTTTCTTTTGAAAAATATATATTTATTTGTTCTTGAATTGCCTCTACAGTCTCTTTTTCTATTAACGTTAATTCATTGCCTATTTCATCTTTATCTTCAAATTTTTTTAACAAATATTGTATAGCTTTATAATCTCTTAATAGTGATATAATTGATTCTGGGAAAATATTTTTAGGAATTCTTAATACTACATTATCACTATTTATATTTTTAAAATATTCTTTTAAATCATATATATTTCTAGATTCTCTAATTAAATTAATAATTATGCCATCGCAATATATCTCTTCAAACAATATCTTAAATCTTTTTAATGAAAGAATTTCTTTTTCTCCCATAAATATATTAGCAAAAAATCTTGTAATTTTATATTCCTCATTATATCTCCTAGGCAAAGAATATGTTAGTGGTATTATTTCATTTAAAGTTTCTTTAATATTAATATTATAAAATTCATATTCACTTAGTCTCTTAATTTCTCTCGTTATCTCTCTATTATATATAGTTGCAAAATCTAGCTCATTTGTTATTTTTTTTCTTTTTATTATACTTTTTTCTATTAATGCATCAATTGCACTATAAAATTTATCATCAGATAAATTTAAAGAATTTTTTATAGTATCATCATCTGGTATAAAAATTTCTGTCTCGTTTAACATATATACTACAGCAATTGCTTTAATAATACTAATTTCATTTTTATCTTTGCACTTATTAATTGCATTTTCTGACTTTATCCATATTTCTTTTATATTTGAATCTGTTTCCTTCTTTAAAATAGGTTTGAAATAATCATAAATTTTATCAATATTAAATAGTTTATTAAAATTGTTAGGATTTTTTATGAAACTTTTTAAACTATTTGTGTCATCATCAGTTAAAAAAGTGAATAATGTTCTTTCATTCTGAGCTATTTTTTCAGATAAACCTATTAGCGAATATGCTGTATATGGGTTTAAAGGGAAACAACCTTTAAATAATATTTTTTCTATATTTTCTACGTCTTTAAATATGTTAGCTTTTTTAAATTGTAAATATGTTACTTTATTATCCTCATAGTATTTTTTATAGAAATCATTAAAATTTTTTTTCTTTTTAATCGCATATGAAACTATTTCATAATTTTGTTCTAAGCTTCTGTTAAAGTATAATTCTTTAAATCTTCCCTCAACTGTTTTAAATGCATTCGCTCTATCTTCTTTCATATTATTAGCATATTGATTCATCGTTTTGTGTGTTATACAACTAATATGAATTTGCTCTGTTTTTCCTGTTCTATTTGCTAATTCTGCAAAATCTTGTAATAATTTTAAATCTTTCATCATATGTGAATTTTCAACATATTCGAGAAATTTACTAAACTCATCAAATACAATAAATATCCCATCAAACCCATATTTTTGAATTTCATGAGTCATATCTTTATATGTTTTTATAAGATCAGAATTTACAAGTGGATTAAATTCTTGTCCATGTAAAACACAACTATATATCTTCTTGAAGAGTTCATAATATTTTTCAGAATAATTTTTTAATCCAATCTTTAATTCCTTTAAGTTACAGTCATATTCTTTTAGACATTGTTTAACTTCTTGAATCGCATCTTTATAATTTAGTTCCCATTTTTCTATTACTTTTAATGCCACGTCAAAATATGTATTTACAATTATATCTGAAAGATTTTCTCTTTCTAATGCCTCTGAAAGCGCTATAAGAAATGCTTGATTAAGATCTCCATAATTACTATTAATAATGATTGGCATAATTTTTTTCTTTTCACTTCGAATTTGTTTTATCATAGAGTATAAGTCATTATCTATACTTTTTATTTTTTCAATAAATTCATCTATGAAAACAATATCTTCTTCTAAGTAATCATCTAATAAGGTTATCAGTACAAGCAATAAATGTGATTTTCCCTTTCCATAAGGACCAATTAGTGTTGTTGCTCTATTTTTTCCTTTAAGTATACTATTAATATAACTTTTTAATAATTCACATCCATCCTTAGTAGGTATATATTCTTTTAATTTAGATATATTATTAATATCAAATTGTAAATTAACAGAATATTGAAAATTCTCATTAACTTCTATTAAGTCATCGTATTTCATAATATTCCCCCCTCAAAGTATTCAACCATTACTTCTTCAAGAGTCATTTTCTTCTGAAAGTAAATCATATTAAGTCCTGCTGTTCTATTTATTATAATTAGATTATTTCTTTTCATTTCATCCAAATATTCATTTATTAAATTTTTATCAAGATTTAATATTTTCGCAGGTCCATTATCTTCTTTTAATAAATCGTCAATACTTATATATTCCTTTTCTCCAACTAATAATTCTATTAAATAAAAAACTACCAAATAATTTAAATTTCGATATTCAGGTTTATTTCTTTCATACGTATCTTTTTCTACTTTTTTTATCAGATTTAAATCTGATAAAGGACATATAAAATTATTTTCAGGATTTTCAATTTTTTCATCTATTGTATAAGTTTTTATTATCATATTAACTTCATCTTGCAATATTTTTTCGTTAAACTCTAATTTTTCGTTGTATAAAGCATTTGACAATTGTTCAAAAATATCTCTTTTTGAAAAAGATTTATTTCCACACTTATTAAAAAACAAATTATATATATAACAATCATTCTTATTAAGAATCATTTTTACATGTATTAACCACCATGAGAAAATTTCTTCTAAATACGGATCAAATTTATCAATTAATTTTCCAAATTCTGATAATACAATTTCCTTATTTTTTTCTTCAACAAGGCATGTTGCATTCATCCAATATTTTAGTGATTTAACCATATTAGATCCAATTCCTAAAATATCAGTAGCTTCAGCTGAAGAAAAGACTTTTGGGTTTTCTTTACAGTTTTTTATTCCTTTAGCTAACCAACCTTCTCTAATAGAAAAACTTTCATGTCTTTTAAGTTTCAATTTAATTTCCATTTATATTACTCCTTATTCTGTTTTGTTCTTAAAACTTTTTTCATATAACACCCACCTGTAAAGTGTTTAACACATTCCAAACAACTAACACATTTTTCTTCATTTATTCTATACTCTATATTAAAATTATCACCATTTTGTTTTTCTAGGAATTTTATACTTATGGCATTAAATTTACAAACACTTTCACATGCCATACATCCAATACAGGTTTGAAATTTTGTAATCTGATTTTTTATTAACATTTCATTATTTCTTGGATTATTAAATACTTTAGTCGTTTTTAATATAGAAACTTTTAGAATATTCTGTCCAATTTTTCCTGTAACTTTTAATAAAGGTGTTTTGTCTATTTTATCAAGAACATATACTTCTCCTAGTCTTTTATTACCAATATTAAAATCAACTATTCCAAATGGTTTAAATAGCTCATACAAATTATTATTAATTGGTTTATTTAATTCAAAATTGTATGCATTTTCTTCAAATACACAAGGCTTAAAACTTAATACTGCATTAGCACTATAATCCAATCCATTTCCTCCTTGACGAGCCTTCCATCCTCCAGATGAAATATATTCCTTTGGATCAGGTTTACCAATTTGTGTTGCAAAATCAATTAATATATTATGAAATTTTGTATATTGTTCTGACATATATACTTTTGATAAGTATTCTGACCATGAAGAGTTATTTGGACAACACCAACAACCTACTCTCGTAAATCCCTTTTTATATGCGTTATTAAAACAAATTTTTCTTGTTAGTATATATAACCAAACATCAAAATCTAACCAATCAATTATTGGTGCTACCGTCTGTTGCTTTGTTATTTTTGCTCCTGAACTTTCTCTTTCATATTTGCTTCTTGCTAAAGATTCATTTCTTCTTAATCCTTGAAAAGTCAAAATTTTTGTTTTATCTTTAAAAGTAGCATCTATTTTCCTTGTTATGGCTCCTGTTTTAAAGATTGTACAACACCATCTCATAACCCTACTAGGAGGTCCAATTATCTTGCACAATTCATCAAAATCTTGATCCTTGTTTTTTGCTACTAATAATGGTGTCGTTGGATGATTTTGTTTAAATACTCTCAAATATTCCTTTGTCTCAGGATATTCTAATGTGGTATCACCATATATATGAATTATTTTATCTATATTTAATGCATTCATTACTAAATCACTTGTAACAGTAGAATCTTTTCCACCAGAAAAAGATACAAACATTGAATCTATTGAATAATTCCTTGATATATTTTTTATATAATCATGAGCTTCTGTTACAATTGTATTATATCTAATAGAATTTGCTTTAATAAAATTTTTTATATATTGTTGACTATAAAAATCATCTTCAATTTTTTTATTTTTATCTTTAAAATTATTAATTAAATCTCTAATTTTAAACGCATCTATATTTCTTATGACATCTTTTATAACAAATTTATGTTTCTCTCCATTTATATAATAATTATTTCCTGATGTATTCCAAATAGATTTTCCAACATACATAAATGGTTTTCCTTCTATAATCTCAATCAACAATCTCTCTTCAGGGAAAACAGGTCTAATATCAGTTCCTATATATTTTCCTTTTTTACCACATAAAGGACATCTTTCATCAAAAATAGGTGTATTACAATTATTACAATAATAAATTTCTGATTTATCTATATAAGTCCTTTGTTTGCAAACAGGGCATACACTTGTCTCACATATTAAATTATCACAATTTTTGCATATATATCTAATCATTATTTCTCCTTTTTTGTATACGTGAAAATTATATCATAATTTTTCTGGAGAAACAATTAATTTATTAAAATTTTTTCCAGTTTTAAAAAATATATAGATTAGTAATTTTTTACTAATCTATATATTGTAAAATATCCCACTTTTTCACATCTTCTTCATACTTCTCTCTACTTTCATAAATGCAATCTGTACTTGTATCTAAGTAATATTTTTTCCTATTAACAAATGACCTAATATAATAATCCTGTAATTCAATATTGTATTTTTCTGTAATCATATTTCTTATATCTCTAATATATATTTTATTTTTTATAATAAAACTATTTATAAATTTTTCTCTGTTTATAGAATCTTTTGTCCTTATAAATAGAATATTATTATTTAATCTAAAATATTTAACATCATTAATCGTAGTAATTATACCTTCATAAAAGCAATCTGGAAAATTAAATTCTAAAATCTTATTTTTAAAATCTTTATTTAATGTATATAGACTAAAATACTCGTTTTCAGGTATTTTCTTTTTTATTTCATCTATAAAATTGTCTATATCTTCTTTCTTAATTCCCATTTCATTCATTTTCTTTACTGTTATATACTTTTCATCTTCAATCTTAAACAATAACTTATCGCACATAAATTTATATATATAACTTGAAAATGTAGATCCTATTTTTTTCATTTCTGATGGAACTATATAGTAATCTGTTTGTAAAATTATGTTTCTAAGATGATTTTCTAAATTAGAAATATTATCTTTTATAATATAGTTTCCTCTTAATTTATATCCTATCTGTTTTAAATTCATTGAATTAATCAAACTAAAATCATTAACATCAAAGTTATCCGTCAGTATTTGTTTTATTGTAAGAATAGAATATACATCTTCAGTTAATTTTTCTCTCATTATTTTTAATTGTTCATCTGTAAAGAGAACAGTATTACAAATAAGTATATCAATATTAATATACTGACTAAAATTCGATAATACATATGCTTTAAAACTTGTAGGTTTATGTCCGTATGTTTCATACATATAACTAACAAATTCATCAATATTTATAGGAGCTAATTCTTGAATTTGTTCTTCAACAAATTTATATTTATCCTTGCAGTGTATAAATATATCAGGCATCCTAGAAAAAATAATATTTTCATCATAATCGCTTAACCTCTTTTTTAATAAATTATGCAATTCATATTCATCTCTAATATCTAATTTTTTCATTAATACTGTATTATCATTAAAAAATGCTTCTGTCGAGTACACACCTGGATTAGTATTAAGCATTTCTTTTAATTCTTGTAAATCCTCTTTATCTATATCATTACAATTATAATATCTATAAGTTTTTCCTACAGTATCTAATACAAAATTAGTTCTTGTCAAACTTGAATCAACATATCTAAAATCTTTTGATGATAATAATTGTAAATCTAATTTATATTCAATGACTAATGAATTATATGCTCTTATTAATTCACTATAATCAATTCTTTTTTCAACTTTTTTTAGGATAGCTAATAAAATTGAATTTCTATTTGCTATTATATTTTCACCATTATAATGAATAATATTGTACTTTTTTCTTAATATTTCTATTTGTTCACTAGTTAACCTGTCATCATCAATAAGTTCTGAAGGATCTTTCTCTCCTAATTTGTTTTTATCCTTTAAAAAGTAATAAACATATTTTTGCGTTTTAAAAAGCTTCGTAAACAATTCTGCGTCGAAATTATATTCTTTTATATATTTTGCGTATTTTTCCTCTTGGAATCTTTTTATCATTCTAGTTTCTTTTGCAACAATTTGCCTTATTCTTTCTCTAGTCAAGTTATATTGCTGTCCTATTTCTTCCATTGTATAACCATTATATTTCTTCATGACCATATCATAATGATTGTTTTCTTTTGGTATTTTACTAAGTTCATCAATTAATTTGGGCAGACATACATAATATTTTTCTATACAATCCTTATATGTATTATTTTTATTTAATTTCTCTGAATGTATTAATTCCTTTAATAGATAATCTAAGTTATTATAATTATAATTTTTCTGTTTTAATATTAACGATATTTCTTCAACAGAAAATTCTTCATATTTTAAATTTTTCTTAATAATATTTAATAACTTATTTTCATCTAGTTCTTTTCTTATATTTTTTTCTTTACACATTTTATTATATGCATTTATTATTTTATAAAAATTTGAAGGAGTAATATGATATTTTTCTCTTATTTCATCATCAATATTATATATATCAATATTATTCTTTATTAGACAGTTTTTTATTATTGTTGGAGATAATCCATATTCCTCCAAATCCAAAACTGAATAAGGTATTTGATAGAATACATTATCTATTTTCTTTAACTTTTTTGTTTTTATTAAACTTTCTATTAATTCAGTTATATTTGAATGATTTTTAATAGTATTAATACTTAAAAGCTCCTCTATACTAAATTTATTATTTTCAAACTTTTCTTGTATAATTTTTATCAATTTTTCGCTTGAAATATTTATTTTTATTTCGGAATTATTTAAATACTTGTTAAATGCATTCATTATCTTATTAAATGTAGAATCCCCAATATTATATTGATACTTAATGGAATCGTCGAGATTCTCTAAAGATATTTTCAAATTATATAATTTGTCTACTATATTCTTAGAAAGACCATATATTATCAATTCATAAATTGAATGTTCTTTAAAACTCAAATATATTTTATTAGTAGCTTTAATTATCCTATGTTTTTTTTCATTACTTACTCCATCTAAAACATCTATACAATCATTATTCCTATATATTTCTTCAATTGTAATCCCTCTATTATATAAATCAATTACCGTCTTAATTGATACTTTATATTCACATAGCAAGAAAATTGACTTACTCAAGATTTTTTCACCTCTTTTTTTCTATTTTATATCATAAAATTACACTTTTCTCAACAAAATTAACAATATCCACTGATATCTTTAAACATTTAAGCTCTAAATAAAGTCTACTTCCGCACATCATTTGATGTCATTATTATCTCTCATTTCTTCTGTCTTTTTTCTTTTTCTCTTTTGTCTTTATTTTTTCTTTCTCCCTTTCCTCCATTTCTCTTATCTGCTCTTTCATTTTCCTAGAATTATTACCGACTTCATCACACAACTTAATCTCTTTTCTAACTTTTTGTAAAACAGAAGTAACACTAATTATTTCTTTAGTGACAACATCTTTTTCACTTTCATTATC
>CAYQCM010000050.1:0-8766 GCA_964416045.1 uncultured Eubacteriales bacterium
CCTGATTGCCGCTTTTCACACTTTACTTAAAAGGTTTTAGCCTATTGGTAAAGCTTCTTAGAAGATCATTCTGATATAAGAATATCAAAAGGGATTAGTAAAATATCATGTGCTAAAGAGGTTGAGTCGAGTGAGTTTATAAAAGTCATGACTGATACCCCGTTTAAGAGTTTAATAGATAGATATTTACACAATAAACGCAAGAATACTTCTTTAACCTCTTTTTATTTTTCACAATTAAAGGCGTACTTAAAAAATTCTGAAAATATTTTAAATATGCAAGACACAGATTCATTATTAAATTTTTTAGATGAAGTTCAAGAGGAGCAAGAAATAGTTGACGATATATCTGAATCAATTTCTAAATTACATTGTAGTATAGGAAAAGATGGTACATTAAAAATAAATAAATATAATTTTCCAAATTTGAGTTGTTTAACAAAAAAAAGGAATGTTAAGAGGTAATTTAGACCTTTCAATGTTTGGAGAATTACAACGTTTAAAATGTAATACGGGTACAGTTTTAGTTGGAAGAAATGTTGTAATTCCAAGTAAATGTAGCAGTTTAGAATGTATAAGGGGGGTAAAACTGGTTTTACCTGTAAGTATTCATAAGTTGAATATTCAAAATTGTAGTTTTAAACTTCCAATAGATATTAACCATGATTATCAAGATATTTTGATAGAATGTTGGGATGATCCTAGTGGAGATAGTGATTTCAGCCAAAGAACTTTAAATACTTTAAATTTTTCAGAAGGTGTTGTTTGTCAATATTTATATGCGGAAAGATGTACTATAAATGATTTTGTTGTAGGTCCTCTTGTAAGAGAATGTTTCTGTTACAATGGAGTTATAAATAATATGGTTTTTAATTGCACTAAAGAAAAATTAAAATTTGAATTTGAGCACAATACATTTATTTATCCTAGATTTTTAAATTCAGAGGGAATTAGTTTGATTGACTTAAAAAGGAGTAAAATAATTGATCCTATATTTTAGAATAAGTTAAACTATAAATTATACTAAAAAATTTTAAAAATACTTATATGTATATTCATATGAGTATTTTTATATTAGAAGATTAGTCTATTAATAGCGCTAACATAGTAATATCGTCGGACTGCTGTGCACCATTTGCAAAATTATCTACGTCTTTTAGAATTTCTTTAAGCAGTACATTTGGATTTTGATAGGTATCAGGTATATTTTTAAGAAAATCAATTAACCTTTCATTGGAGTATAATTGTTTTTCTTTATTTTCAGTTTCTGTTACGCCATCAGTATATAGTAATATAGTATCTCCCCGATTTAGTTTGAAATGTTGTTTCATAAATTTCATATTTTTCATTCCGGCTAGGACAAAATTATTTTTAGATTCCATCCACTCTACGCTTTTATCTTTTCTTATTATAACAGGTGGGTTATGACCAGCGTTGGCAAAGGTAAGATCTCCGGTTTTTAAGTTTACTATTCCCATAAAAGATGTGACGAACATACTTTCCTGATTATTTTCATAGAGCTGGTTATTAACGTGGTAAAAGATTTCATCTGGAGACATTTTTGCAAGTCCAGCATTTTTGATCATTGTTTTTGCAGCCATCATGAACAAAGCAGCAGGAACACCTTTGCCAGACACATCAGCTATAGTAATTGCTAGGTGGCCATCATCTATTAGGAAGAAGTCATAGAAATCGCCGCCAACCTCTTTAGCAGGTCTCATCATTGCATAAAGATTAATATCATCTCTGTTTGGAAATGGTGGAAAGATATTTGGAAGTACGCTGCTTTGTATGTGTTTTGCAACTTCTAATTCGGTTGATATTCTTTCTTTTTCTGCTGTTATAGTTTTTAGGTCGTTTGTATATCTGACTATATCATCAACCATATTATTGATAGAGTTGCCCAGTATTTCTATTTCGTCACCGCTTTTGATTTTAATGGGTGAAAAATTTAGAGACTTTTTGTCTTTTACAAATTTTGATACACTGTCAGACACGGTAAGTAAGGGAGAAATTATAAGGCGTTTTGCCAAGATAAGTACTACGGTTATAAATATAAGTACAATTATAATTGTAAGAGTAAATACTTGTAATATATACTCATATAATTTCTGATGAACAAGATCCATTGATATATCTGCGCCAATTATTGCAACTATTTTTCCATGTGAGTCATAAACGGGTTTTATTACGGTAGCTAAATATCCATATTCTTCATCTAAAATCATGATTTCGCAAGAAGATTCACCGTTATAAACCTTGTTGACAGGATCATAGGCACTAAGTAGCAGGTCTGTTTCTCCCAGTGTGCTTATATTTTCTATATTATCTGACTTTTTATATGCATCAAAGATATATTGCATATTTTCCCCATTAGGGATATGAACATAAAAATATTTCAAATCTGAATGTTCTTTTATTTTGTTTAAAAGGTCTTGGGTTTCATTGTAGTTCTCATCTTTTTGAAGAGAGGTTAAATAGTAAGACAATTTGTCTCCGTTTACTATATCTCTTCCTAAATCTACAGCATTTGATGCAACAGATGTATACCTATCTATAAGGCTTAGTTCATAACTTTTGTAACTTAAATAACATATGGCTGCACTCAAGAATATAGATAATACCAAACATGCTGCAATTACTTTTTTACTAATTCCAAAAGAATATTTCATGCTAATCAACCCTTTTTTTAAATATTTGATGTAAACACATAACTATAAAATATAATATAAGGCCGCTTAACAGAATTGTAGCTATTATGCTTGATCCGAATTTGACTCCTATAAACATTATAGGAGAAATTAAAAGAGGTGCAAATGTCTGAGTAATATTTTCGTACATACCAAAGTATCCCATTGCTTTATCAATACCAAATTTTTTAGTTTCACTTAAAGATGAGAAGTAACTTGACCTAGCTGCATATCCAAGCCCTAAAGATATTCCGTAAGATGCAACCATTATAATCATTGTAATTATATTTGGATTAGTTGAAAATATAAAAATTCCTAATATAAAAATACTGAGTGCAAGATAAATACTTTTAATTAATCCAATGCACTTTATAACATATGGAGATATAATCGGTTCTATAAATATCATGAAAATTCCATATATAAGGGAAATCTGACCAACATTAGTTTCACTAAGCCCTGATTCAAGGGAGAAGATTGGAATATAATAATCAATAATAGTGGCGCCAATATATGCAGGAATTATAATAAAGATTAAAAATGCTCCTGCTCTTGAAGAAAATAAAAATTTAAAAGCGTTATTTTTTGTATGATTTTCTTCAGATACTGGCGATGATTTAGTAGGGTTAAACATAAAATAAGATATAAATATTATACACAAACAAACAATAGCTGAAAATAAAAATATATTGTTATATCCGAAAAATTCTACTAATAAAGATCCTATTACTATTCCTACTTGAATTCCAGAAATAATTCCAACGCTAATTCCGGAAAATGCTTTTTGAGAACTTTTTTCTGGCAACAAAGCAGCTGCAGAGTTTAAAGAAACTATACATAATCCCAAACCGGCGCCAGTTAACAATTTACCCCAAAATAGTGGACTGTATCCATGTATAAATCCTATTATTAAATAACCTATTGCGGATGTTATAGCGCCTAAATTCATGAGTTTTTTACAGTCAAGTCGATTTTGTAATTTTCCGCCTATAGTTGAAAATGTTGCGGCAGCCAACATTTCTACTACTACAGGTAGTGTACCGCCTATATTTTTAGGTATTCCGAAAATTTCTTTGTCATATGCGCTCATAGCCATAGATGGTACGAAAGAACTTTGAAGTGAATTTGAAACGTAAACTAAGAACATTAATAATCTTGAAATTTCCGGTATAATAGAGACACATTCGCCAGATAAATGTTTTGATTGATTTTTTTCAAACTCATTAGATTTTTTAAATACCGGTGAAAAGGCAGATATTTCTATAATTAATAATATAATTATTAATGCTAAAGTTCCTACGTTTAGGGCAATATCCAAGGTCTGCTTTTGTATATACTGTGAATATGCATACATATCTATACCAATTTCTAATACTCCTATTGTATCTCCAAATTTATTTAAGATAGGGCTCATACAAAGTGCCCACATACCGGAAAGATCATTTATTTCGTCGTATACTTTTCTTCCTTCAAAAGCAGCCTGATTGTAAAATTCGGGTACGATAACACTTGGAAATGCGGGGGAAACGAAGTTTTCCGAATCCATAACTCCTATAGCTATATCCTTTACATTTTTATATAACATATAGTATATTTGAATATTATTTTCACTGGCTGCATTTAAAACAGCATCCATTTGTTCCTTTATATTTTGATAATCTTGATTTAAATAATCTGAATTAGAGTTTATTCTTGAAAAAGCTTCTGTATCTATAGCTTCGTTTGTAAGGGAACTTATTGTCATTATATTTCCCTTAATAGTTTGTTTAATATTTTCATTGGATCTTGAAATAACAAGAGAAGATATAAACACAGATATTATAATTGTACCGATAACTGCACAAGACGAAGCTTTAACTATAAATGAAGTTTTAGGAGATACAATATATTTAAACAAATATATTAAGGCAAATATACATATTATAATACTACATAAGCAGAAGATCCAGACGACCGCTCCTCTTAGCATGGTTTTAGAAGAATAATTTAAGTTTTCAATAGTAGTTTTAGAAGCAGGATTGGTTTTTAAATTAATTGAGTATACATAGTTACCTACTGTTAATAGTTTGGAGTTATTGTAAGATACGGGATATAATATTTCTCTGTCTTCCTGTTTTGGAAGAGAACTGTCGTTTATCCCATCAATCACAGAGCTTACTTCTTTAGTATCTAAGTTTATTTTTCTGATGTTCCACATTCCAAGATCTGAGAAAAAAAGTTCATTATCTGATGAACTGCTAAGGCGATATGGTGTTGACTGCAGCGAGTATTCTTCTGAAATAGGTCCTCCGGTGAATAAAATTTCATTGGTTTCTCCTAGAGTCCATATGATACCCTTTTTGTCTGTGCAAAAAACTTTATTTTCCTTAAGATGTATGCATACGTCATGTATACTCTTCCATGCGTCTTCAAAAGAGTATTGGCTTATTTTATTAAAATTATAAGACTCATTATTTGAATTTATATTTGTGGTATATATTTCGATATTGTTTTCACTACATAGAGAAAAATATAAATTACCGTTTTTGCATGTTAAACCTTTAATCAAGCCATATTGTCTGGGGGATAAATTATTGTCTTCGTAAGAAACTTTGAATATTTCTTTTGTGAATTTTCCTTTTGAGGAATATTCTAATATTCTTTCGTCCAATATATATAAACTTGTTTCTTTAAACCTTATTCCATGAATAAAAATTCTTCCGTCTTCTGAGGATGTTATACCTCCTAAGTTATAAAATCCTTTATTGCTACTAGTTCCACCTTTTATTATAAAATCAATTTCACCGTCTTTGTTTCCTTTTATAATATCCATGCCAGATCCATCTACTATGTATATATTGTCGTTGTAATCAATGTAGGCATTTGACGGAGAATTAAAGGTATATTTTGATATAAGAGGATTTTTTGTAATCACATCTTTATTGAAAACGAGTAATACTAAAGTAAATGTAAGAAAGATTGAACTAAATATTATTTTTTTGTATTTCATTATATTTGTTTTAAAATTACCCATATAAATCCATTCCTTAAATAGAATTTTTTATAATCATTTTGATTTGCAAATTCATTTTTCCTATTTATTATTTGTTCGCCGCTGCTAGTTTTAAGGAAAAGTATTCTATAAGTAATGTTTTCGTAATTTAAAAATGTAAACCTGTCAAAGCATTTAAATAAATGTACAGCATCCTCTACAGACATATTTTTATTAATAGTTCTTTCTAATCTTGAAGGATGAAAACTAGAGGGTTGTCCTTCTTGTGGGTAAGCATTATCCCAATAATACTTGAAAGATTCATCACTTTTAAATATTTCCAGGCATATTTGAGAAGCCTCATCTTCACATTTCCTATATATATCTATAACACTGGAATTATTAAGTATTGGAAATTTTTTTTTTATTAAGATATTTCCATCGTCAAATTTTGTTGTTAATTTGTGGAATGTAACACCTGTATAATTATGTTTTAAAAAAGCTTTCATTTCCACGGGAAAAAATCCTTTACCTTCTGGTAAATAAGATGAATGAACATTAATTCCTTTAAAATTTGGAAAGTCAGAAACTGGAATCATACGGTTATATTCTGCAGAAAAAAGGCAGTCACATAGTTTATTTTTAAATATGTTATTAACTGTTTCAAGGTTTATTCTATCGTAAGTATATGGAATAGAAAGTTCTTTAGCTTTATGGACAATTTTTTTCTCGTGGATAATATCGTATGGGTTATAGTAGGTGTATAGTTTTATAATTTTATGTCCTGACTTTATAATATTTTCAAAACATTTATACATAGCATCGCAACCAAAATAAATTATTTTCACGAATATCATCATCTTTCACAGAAATTAAATTTTATTTTTTGTCTAATTAAGTTTTAAATTTAAATATTATGGCAGATATTATATAGTAAATATATAAATTTTTCAAATAAAAATATAGTTTATTAATGTAAAATTATAAAATATTTATGTTAAGCACTCTAATATGTTAATTTTTAAGTTTATTTATATTTTTAAAAATTTCAGAATATTAATTATTAGTCTTTACGAAAATAATAAAATTATTTTTGACAGCATATTTTTTTATTGTTAAAATTGTAACGAAATTATTAATAGAACTATATTTTAAATAAATTATATTTTTATTTTTAAGTTATTAAGTTAATGGAGGTATAGTTTATATTTTGGAAAGAAAGTTAAGCGAAAGTCAATAGTTTTACTATCATCTTATATGCTATCTATTGTATTAGGTCAGTGCAATTGGAAAGAAAATAATATAAGTTTCGGAAGCAGTTGTTTTGCTAGAGAATTGAGTAGTAATGATTTAATAATTATTAATAAAGAGAGAATAAAAGTTCCAAGATTAAGAAATGATTATTATACTCAATATAAACGGATGTTAAATGATGTAATAAGGTCGAAAATGGATGTTGACAGAAATTACTTTGACTTTTATAGAGATGACAAAGATTTTTCTACTGTACGGGAAGCTTTATTTCACATGCATGGTATATTTTAGGCAAACAAAAAATATTTTGGGATTTACTGGATTCTGGAATTATGGAAATTAATAGTATAATTTCAGTTTCAAAGAAACGTCCAACTCTAGTAACTTCAAGTTGTTTTGATTGTTCTGAATTAGATTCTATTTATAGAAAAAGAAAAAAAAGAATTATGCGTGGGAACCGACAAGAAATAAATTTATATGTTAATGAGATGAAAATAGTACCTGCTGTGTTAAGATATCTTTGCAAGGTAAGTGTTGGAACAAAATTTTCACTAAGGTAAGCTGTGATAGACTTTCTTGGTTTAAGTGGAAATGATATTGGCACAGGTATAAGTATATTTAAGAGATATATTAGAAGCTGTATAGACTATAATCTTATAAATTTTATTAGCTGTTACCTTAGTTTATTAACTAAATTAGTTAGCGATAACGAGAGGACAATGGATTATGATATGAAAAGATCCTGGGCAATGTTAAAAGAAGTGACTGAATATTTCTTAGGAATTCATGAAGAAGTAGATTTAAGTCAAGCCCCGTGTAGAACAGATGCTTTATCTATATTATCAAGAACTAGTGCACAAATTTCAGAAGGACGTTTTCAAAGAAGGTACGTATCGCAATACATACTTAATGGTGTCCAACAAATGAAAAATTTTATACAAGGTATTACTTTAAGAAAATTTAGAGGTAGTATTATAGATAAAGTAATAAACACAACAGTTATTACTCGTGTTCAAAGGAATCTTAGAACTGGTAAGGTTACTCTTGAACAAATTGATGGTTCAGATGTATTTGTTCGTACTGAATATGATATGTTTTCTGTCAAGGCACCTTTTGGAGACGGTTCTTTAGCTTGGTAAAACAGAGCACCGGTTGAATACAAAAATGGGGCGCCATTATGGAAGAAAAAAATCCTGCTTCACTTGTAACAGTAAAAATTAATAGCCCTAATGAATGGATACGTCCAACATATACAAGTATTTTTTGGGTGTTAGATGGAGAATCTATTCAAAATAAAAGATTAGTAGCAGAAGTGATGGAAGCATTTTTAAATATTTCAATGCCGGAACTTCAAGACGGTATAGATGAAAACGAGAAAAATAGAGTATTAAAAGAACATATTGATCGTAACATAGACAGAATTAAAGTAGGCAATAGGAATGTAGAACAATTGTCACCTCAAACATTACAAAGTGCAACAGATCTTGCCCTTATACAAATGTATTGTGAGCCTCATAATAGTAAACCGCGTAAAACAGCAGGGAAGCAAGAAAGAGTATTTATTGAATTAGTTTTGTATTATTTATTGCTAGAGTCCGAAACACCTTTTGCTGACGCTTTTAAAGCATATATTATTGGATGTCAAAATGGTGTCAATAGTACAGTTTCTGTAATAGATGGTTCATCAAGACGTTCGAGTAGAGGTTTTGAAGATATATTACTTTAAGCAATTTGGGCAGACAGAAGAAATTTGGCTCTTTTAGATGATTCTATGTCAGACATAGGTGATTAATAATAAGTGAGTATATTGTGATTTTAAATTATAATATACTATTTTTTACATTTATAGGG
>CAYQCM010000051.1:0-8499 GCA_964416045.1 uncultured Eubacteriales bacterium
TTTACATGGCCTGACTTTACTTGTTATCCGGTTGGAAGTATGGACGAAGACGAGCTCAATTCTTTGGCAAGAGTCTATACAAGTTGCGTTTTTGACCCTAAATTCTTAACGGATAGAAGTGTTTTTGAGCAAGAAGGAATAAGGTATAGTGTTAATAAAGACGGAAACCCAGAAGTAAACGGTACAGTTTTTAATGAAGTAAAAGAAGATAATATTGGAAGTGACCTTAGAAGATGTATTTTTCCTAATTCGCAGGATAAAAATGATTCTGGCGGAAATTCTTTAGAGATAATGGATCTAACTTACGAAGAAGTCTGTGAAACGTATCATAAATATTATCATCCGTCTAATTGCGTTATAACTATATCAGGGGATATGGACTGCAAAAGAATTTTAAAATGGCTTTCAGAAGATTACTTAAACAAGTTTAATAAAGAAGATTTTAATGGCGTTGAGTATTTTAGTCAGTATCCTGTAAAAGAAGAAAAATATAATTTTATAAATTGTTACAAGACAGAAACAGAAAAAAATATTAAAGAAGGAAATATAGTTTACGTTCTTGATAATGAAAAAATGAGAGATTTAAGAGAAAGCTTTAATATCGTATCTAAGATATTGAATGATTCTAACTCTGAAAGGATAAAAGCTATTAAAGATAAGGGGTATATTGATATATCTTGTAACTTTATCGAAAATGCTTTTTATAACCCGGTATTTATAATAAGTTTTCATTCCGAGGACGATAAACTTATTTCGAAGGAATCTTTAAATGAGTGCGTAGATATTTTATTTTCAAGATATCCTATTAATGCAGAAGAAATAAATAAATATACTAAAAATAATGATTTTATGTCAATGGTATTAGGGGAGACAGAATTTTATGATAATAATATTCCGCCTGAAGATTTAATAATGTCATTTACCAGGTTTAATAATCCCATTTCTGATAAATATTTTATAATTTCGAAAGATAATAAAATATATTATTATAGTATTAAAGCTATTAAAGAAAATATAGAAACTTTAAAAGAAATTTTTACTAATAGCAATAAAACATTTCTTATATTTAATCCTGTAGAGGATGAGAAACTTAGTAACAAATATAAAATAGACAGTAAATTAAACGATATTTTTAAAAATGATAGTTTAAGATTTTCTGAAAATAAAAATCCTATAGAAGTAAAAGATACGATAAATCAAGAACAAGAAAAAAAGAATTTTGAGAAAATGTTTAAAAAGTTATCTGATATACAAGTTCAGAAAATTTCTTGCCCTTTATCTCATGAAAGTTTAGAAGGAAAAGACTGCTACTTCTCAGTACAGGACATTGGAAAATATATAAAATATAAAGTTGTTTTTAAGGTAAATTACTTAACAGAAAACCACTTAAAATATCTATCTCTTTTATTCCATATTTTTTATTCGGGGGATACATCTTTTCATACCAGAAAAGAATTAGAAGAATTGAAAAGTGGAAAAATGGACATAGGATATGGATTTAAGGTGTGCCAAGATAGTGAAAATAAGAAAAATGCTTTTATTACTCTTAATGTATTAACAGATGTAAACAATTTAAAAAAATCTTTTGAGATCTTAAAAGAACAAATATTTGATTTAAAATATAACGATAAAAAAATTATAAAAGATTATGCTTATAATTTAATATCTAATATAAAAAGTACCCCAAGGTCAATACTAAAATACCAAGATTATACTATGAGGCAATCATTAAACAAAGATTCTTATATGTCTAGTAAGGTGCCAATAGACGAACAGTTAAAATTTTTAGAAGAAATATATGATAATGTTGATTCTGATGAATTCGTTGATAAATTGTCTTTACAGATGAATGAGTTAGTTAATGATTTATTTAATAAAGGTTCTTTATATGCTTTTGGTGTATGTGGATGCAAAAAGAGTACTGAAAATATAAAAAGCAATATTAGTAAGTTTGTGGGAATATTAGAGGATCGCGTCGTAGATAACAGTAAAGATATTTGTGTTAATAATGAAATTTTTAATAAAGCCATATTTCTAGATAAATCTGTATCGAATAATTATATAAGCAGTATTATTGATCTAGGAGAATATGGAAAAAATATAGAACTTAAACCACTATGTAGAATAGTTAGTGAATATTTTTTAAGTCCAAAAATAAGGGAAGAAAATGGCGCTTACGGAGCTGGAATGTATGCTGACATCAATGAGGGAAAAGTAATAATGTCATCATGGAACGATCCTAATTTAAAAGAAACATTAGATATATTTTCCGAGATACCCTCTTTCCTCAGGGAATATGATATTTCTCAAATTGAGATAGATAATATATGTAAAAATCTTATAGGATCATATTTTCAGAGTAATAAACTAACATTAGCAGACAATCAATTAGAGTCAAAAATTCTTTCTAAAGAAGATTATTGTCAGATAGTTAATGATGAGGTGGAAGGAATAAAACATATATCAGCTGAAAAATTAAAATCATACATACCTATAATAAAGAAAAGTATAGAAAATCAGAAAGTAATTGTATTGTCCGGACATTTAAATAATGAAGATAGAAAAATATTTGATTTGATTTATGAAAAATAATTTTAAACCTACCAATTTTTTTGGCAGGTTTATATTTTGTATAATATATTTAATTATAGAAGAATAATACATTGTTTTTTGTGGATATAATAGTTTTTTTATTTTTTGAAAATATAGGTTGATTTTTTATGGATATATATTTAAAATAATTATTAGCACTCATATAAATAGAGTGCTAACGTTTTTATACAAAATTGAGGAGGAAGTTTCATGGCAACAATTAAACCTATTCTAGATAAAGTAGTATTAAAAGTCGAGAAAAAAGAAGAGGCTACGAGAAATGGTATTATTCTTGCAGGTAAATCTAAGGAAGAGCCTTTACTGGCAACTGTAGTAGCTAGAGGTCCCGGAGGAATGATTGATGGCAAAGAAGTAAAAATGTATATAGAAGCAGGAGACAGAGTAATAGTAAATAAATATTCTGGATCAGAAATTACTTTAGACGGTCAGGAATATGTAATAGTACGTCAATCAGACATATTAGCACATGTTGTATAATAAAAAATTATAGAATAATTTTTCTTAAAAGGGAGTAATACTTTAATATGGCAAAAGAAATTATTTACGGAGAAGAAGCAAGAAAATCACTTTTAAGCGGTATAAATCAATTAGCAGATACCGTCAAAATAACATTAGGACCAAAAGGAAGAAATGTTGTACTGGACAAAAAATTTGGTTCACCATTGATAACTAACGATGGAGTAACAATAGCAAAAGAAATCGAACTTGATAATGCTTTCGAGAATATGGGCGCTCAATTAGTTAAAGAAGTAGCAACAAAAACCAATGATGTTGCCGGAGACGGTACTACAACTGCTACATTACTTGCTCAATCAATAATGCGTGAAGGTATGAAAAACGTTGCTGCGGGAGCTAATCCAATGATACTTAAAAAAGGTATTCAAGAGGCAGTGGACGCAGCAGTGGACGCAGTAGTGAAGAATTCTAAAAAAGTAACTTGCTCAGATGATATAGCAAGAGTTGCAACAGTTTCTGCAGCAGACGAATTTATAGGTAAACTTATAGCGGAAGCTATGGATAAGGTTAGTTCTGACGGAGTTATTACTGTAGAAGAGTCCAAAACAGCTGAAACATATTCTGAAGTAGTAGAAGGAATGATGTTTGATCGTGGATATGTTTCTCCATATATGGTAACTGATAATGATAAAATGGAAGCAGTAATTGACGATGCATACATTTTAATTACAGATAAAAAAGTTGCAAGTATACAGGAAATTCTTCCTCTTCTTGAGCAAGTCGTAAAAGTAGGTAAGAAACTGGTAATAATAGCTGAAGATATTGAAGGAGATGCTTTAGCTACATTAATAGTAAATAAACTTCGCGGAACATTTACATGCGTAGGAGTAAAAGCTCCGGGATTTGGTGATAGAAGAAAAGAAATGCTTCGCGACATAGCAATATTAACAGGCGGAGAAGTGATTTCTGAAGAGTTAGGTTTAGAACTTAAAAATGCAACAGTTGAGCAACTGGGAAAAGCTCATCAAGTAAAAATAGAAAAAGAACGTACGATTATAGTTGACGGAGCTGGAAAACAAGAAGATATACAGGCTAGGGTGTCGCAAATTCGTACACAAATAGAAGACGCAACTTCTGACTTTGACCGTGAAAAACTACAAGAACGTCTAGCAAAATTAGCTGGTGGAGTAGCAGTAATCAAGGTTGGAGCAGCTACAGAAGTAGAGATGAAAGAGAAAAAATTACGTATAGAAGACGCTCTTTCGGCAACAAAGGCAGCCGTAGAAGAGGGAATAGTAGCAGGAGGAGGAATAGCATTAATAAATGCAATTCCAGATGTAGAGAAGATAGTAGAATCTACAGAGGGCGACGAAAAAACAGGTGCTAAAATAGTTTTAAAAGCTCTTGAAGAACCTCTCAGACAAATAGCAATAAATGCTGGTCTTGAAGGATCAGTGATCGTAAATAACGTTAAGAAAGAAAACAAAGTTGGATATGGGTACAATGCTTTAAAAGATGAATATGGAGATATGATTTCAAGCGGTATTGTGGATCCAACAAAAGTAACTCGTTCTGCACTTCAAAATGCAGCTTCAGTAGCAAGTATGGTATTAACTACTGAATCTTTAGTAGCAGACAAAAAAGAACCACCAGCAACCCCAGCAGCTCCAGTTGATCCAGGTATGGGCGGAATGTATTAATAAAAACAGATAAGACTATTTACTTTAACGTAGATAGTCTTTATTATAAAAGTTAATTAATAGTAGAAAAATCTGATATTTTAAAATATCAGATTTTTTAGGTTTATAATAATTTTATCATTGAGGATTATTATCGTATAAAGTAAACTCGTTTGTATTTTCGTCATATGATACATATATTGTTTTTCCAGTATATTGTTCTATAGAGGAATCGGTTATTTTTGTTACAATGTCATGTATTAATTTATATCTTATATCAGTTATACATCTTGCACCTTCATTTTGTGATTCTACCCTAAGAGCAACGTGCTTTACTGTATCGCCAAGTTCGATATTAATACCTGCTACTTCAGGATTTTTCCAGTAATCTACGACTTTTTCATTAAACTCTTTAAGTGCAATTTTTTCATATTCTTCAGCTGTTAGATTACTAAATTCAACTATTTTTATTCTATTTAAGAAAGATTTCTCATGTTTTATATATGTTCTGGAGCCTGTTCCATCATCAATATCTTCTTTTTTGATTTCGTCTTGGTTTCCTTCAAAGACGGACATTGAACATTCATTTGAAGTTATAATAAAGGTTGTACCAGAACAATCTATTTTTTGCCCTTTAACAGTTACGATACCTTGATCCATAATGCTTCTAAATATTTCATCTAGTTCATGACACCACATTTTGTCATATTCATTTATAATTACTACCCCACCAGGATTATTTTCAAGATAGTCGACAAGATTTTTACGTTTGGATAGTACGTTTCCGCCATAGTCTTCATAGCCATCACCGTAACCGTAACCATACCTTACGCCGTATTTGTCTAATCCGAAAAGTTGGTCTATAACAGTTTCTTTTCCACTAGATTTATCTACTTCTGAAGCTGATATTATATAAGGAGTCTTTTTAGACATAACAGGAGCTATACAGTGTTCTGCAAGGAAAGTTTTTCCCACTCCTGATGGTCCCACGAAGTATAATACATCACCATGTGCATATTTTTCTCCTGAAATTTGAGCCTGATTTTTGTCATGTATTATTCCGTATATTATGCTAAACACTCTAGTTTTTGCAATCTCTTGCCCTTTAACACCTTCGCAAAGTGTTTTTAGCATAGATATTTTTTCATTTACTGTTAAATCTTTTTCAAATCTTTTAGAAAATCTAGTTAACCCATTGTTTATTTTAGTCATTAGAATTTGAAAATAATAGTTTGCAATTCCAATTTGATAGAAAGACTTACTTAAATTTCCTAAAATTTCTATTGCTCCACCTAACATGATCATAAATAATATAGGATAAAGCACGGTGGAATGATTTACTACAAAATTATCTACAGAAGTTACCACATTTCCTATTTTGGCTTTTATGTTACTAAAATAATCATCATCATCCGCCGCCGAACATTTATTAGGAACTACCATTGGGATTATACTAATTATAATGGATAATATTGTTGATATTATACGCTTTTTCATTTTTTCAATACATCCTTAACTTTAATTTCAATTTGATATTTTAACTTTAAACAATAGTAATGTCAAATTGGTTTCAAATTTTTGTATATATTAATAAATAACGTTAAGTAATATCAGGGAAAATAAATATTTTATTATTCCAAAATATATATCATTTTATAGAGTATTATGTTTATATTAGTATTATATAAATCTTATTTTTTGTTATTATTATACAATAATATACTTAAAATTATATATCAAATACCATAATAGTTGCATAATATATAATAAGTATAATATTTGTAAAAATATTGCCTATGGTTAACAAATTAGGGAGGGTTAATATTGATATATTTAGACAATGCTGCTACTACTTATCCAAAACCAAATTGTGTGTATAATGAGATAATATTCTCAATGAAAAATTATGGTGCGAATCCTGGAAGAAGCGGACATGATATGTCAGTTAAGTCAGGAAAAGAAATTGAAGAATGTAGATATTTAATAAAAGATTTATTTAATGCAAAAAGTGTTAAAGATATTATATTTACATTAAACTGTACATATGCAATAAATATGGTTCTTAAAGGCTTACTTAAACCCGGTGATCATGTAGTTACTTCTTGTTTAGAACATAATGCTATAATGAGACCACTTAAAAAATTAGAATCTTCCGGTATTACATATACAGTTGTAGAGGTTTTTCCCGGAGATAACGATAAAACTCTAGATTCATTTAGGAAAGGGATAAATTCTAAAACTGCATTGATTGCATGTACGTATGCTTCAAATGTTTTTGGTGTTAAACTACCTATAGACAGAATATCCGCACTGGCTAAAGTTTATAAAATACCTATATTAGTTGATGCGGCACAAGCTGCGGGAGTTGTCCCAATAGATATTCAACAAAGTGGAATAGATTATTTATGTACGGCTGGCCATAAAGGACTTTAAGGTAAAAATATATTAGGACAAAAATACTTTTGTCCTAATAATAATTTACTTATTATATAATGCTCTGAGATCTTTTTGAAAATCGTCTTTTTTTGCATATGGCATTTTAAGTCTTGATTCTTTAATGTCTTTGCCTTGGCTGTCAATTAATATCCAGGCAGCATTGCTAAGAATATATGGACTAAAAATTGAATTTTGTCTTATAATATCCTGGCCATTAAAGACGATGTCAAAGACAGACTGTAATTTAGATGTATTCTTACGTCTTTTTAAATTTTCAGCATTATTTTCATCCATACTACTTGCATGTTTATCAAATACGAAAATACTTTGGCATTTTTTCCTGGTTTGGAGGGAATCTTGTAGTTTTTGAACTCTTTCTTTATATAAACTATCCATATTGCTAAATGTTGTATTTAGAGTATCGTAATATTCTTTTGCGCTATTATTTAAAGAATGTAATGATTTTGAAGTTTCGTCTATTATATTTGAAGTATCTTCATCAATTTTTTTTGCATCGAACGTAGAAGTAAATTTGCAGTTTTGGGCTTGTTTAATTAGTTGGTTAGACGTACTTTTAGCTTCTGCATATTTTTTTTCACTTAATAATTTATTACATTGGGATAGTAATTTTTCCAGAGGAGTTAAAAGACTACTAGATTCTTTTCTGGTTGTTTCTATTTTTCCATTAAGTTCATCTATAATTGAGGATATATTATAGTTTGATAATGTGGTTGAGAAATCTTTAGAGGCATTTATGAATTTATCGTAAGTAGTAGTCCAATTTTTACTATCTTTCGCAAATTGTGTAATATCTATATTTTCATTTTCAGTAAAATATTGACTATTGGTTTCTTGAGTAATTGTAAGGGTTGATTGATACTGTAATACCGTTTTATTTTTTTCTTGCAGTTCTTGTAAGCGAGCATTAATTTTTTTAGATTTTTCCTTATGAACGTCTATATCACGATTTAAATTTTTTTCATAAATTTTTATATGTTCTTGTATAATCTGAATTTGTGTATCCATTTGAGATCTTAATGATTTTATAATTTTAGTTGCTGAATTAATATTTTCTTGAGTATCCATCGATTGCTCATCAGATTTTAATAATAGTTGGAAACTATCAAATAAAGTGCATATTTGAGCATAAGTTTTACTTAAATGTAAAAAGGTGTCATCGATTTTTACTATTATAGATCCTAAGCTATCGGAATTTTTACCTGCTGAAATTAAAGATTGCTTGGTATAATGAGCTTCATCGAATGTGGGTGGGGAATATTTCTCGAGTTTTCTGACTAATGAGTTGGATAAATTA
>CAYQCM010000052.1:0-8449 GCA_964416045.1 uncultured Eubacteriales bacterium
GGACGGCATCAGCCGTGCCATTGTCAAGGCGGAACGGAACACCGTCATCCGTGCTAAGGTTGATACTGATGAACTGGCGAAGGTAAACCAGTGTTCAGCCAACCACATCAAGGCAGAAAAAAAACTTTTGGAGGAACATAGTAAAGAGTTAGCCAAACACCTTCAAAAGAATGAAGGCATTTGGATTTCCAACCGATGGCTCACAATACTGACAATCGTTTACGTCATATGCTATTTATCTATTCTGTTATGGGCATTAGTGAAAGAATGAAATGAAACAGCTGGAAGTTAAATAGAACAGTAACCATAATATTAATGTATGATAACAACAGTAAAAATAAAATTTCGCCCGTCAACGGTCACAGGCCGACCGGGTACAATCGTCTATCTTGTCACTCACCGCCGTATTGTAAGACAAATTACGACTGACTACAAATTATATCCTCACGAATGGGATGAGAGAAAATCAACAGTTACAGCAATAAACAATGAAGACATCAGTAATGACCGTAAGGAAGTCATTACGTTTGTTGCTATGAGGTTGCGTCAGGATATGGATAGGTTAAATATGGTCATTCAGAATTTGAATGCTAAAAAAATAGCATATACATCCGATAATGTGGTGACTGGTTTCCATGAACTTATGAGAACCCATTCGTTTAAAACATTTATGGAAGACGCCATATTAAGATTAAAACGATTAGGTAAGGAACGGACATCGGAAACCTACACATCGGCATTGGTCAGTTTTATGTGTTTTCGTAAGGGCATAGACCTCCTATTTGAAGAAATGACTTCCGACCTTATGATGGAATATGAAGCTTGGTTGAAATCAAATGGCGTGAGGATGAACACAGTATCTTTCTACAACCGCATACTCCGTGCTGTATACAACCGCGCCGTGGAACAAGAACTCACACCACAACGCTATCCGTTTAAGTATGTATATACCGGAATTGATAAGACGATGAAACGTGCAATCCCCTTAAAAGACATAAAGCGCATTAAAAACTTGGATTTATCATTCAGGCCATCATTGGATCTTGCAAGAGATATGTTTCTATTTTCATTCTACACACGGGGAATGTCATTCATAGATATGGCATATTTGAAAAAGTCAGACATACAAAACGGTATTCTTTCCTATCAAAGACGAAAAACGAATCAGACTTTGGCTATAAGATGGGAAAATTGTATGCAGGAGATACTTGACAAATATCCAGCAAACAAAACAGTATACTTACTACCTATAATCAGAAAGTCAGGTAATGAGCGTCATCAGTATCGTAATGCATTACGCCTTGTGAACAACAAACTGAAGAAAATTTCAGAATTGGCAGGACTACATACAAACCTTACAATGTATGTCAGCCGGCATTCTTGGGCAAGTGCCGCAAAAGACCAAAACATACCTTTGTCTGTCATCAGCGAAGGAATGGGACATGATTCAGAAAGCACAACGCAGATTTATCTCGCCTCTTTAAACTCTTCAAGAATAGACAAAGCGAATAAATTGATATTGGGAAAACTATAGCACATTGAGGGGAATTGTTTAGCAAAATAGGTTTTCTCTTCATAAGAGAGAGATACACAACTACAAAGTTAATGAAAAGAATGCAAAATCCAGCATTTTTAACCGAGAAATATAGATAAAAGTGTTATAAAACATAAAAACATCAAGCAAAAATAGGAACTTTACATGAAAAAGTGCCTGATTTACAATTCCTAATTATAACAATCTCTCTCTTATGAAGAGAGAGATATGTACAAAGGAAATATTAATCAAATTATTGATGATATGAGCATACGGATACAAGCACTTTGGGGAATAGGAGTAATTACCATTACTTGAACCATAATGCACTTCTAAAAAGGTAATCCCAAGAAGGCAATTCTACTCACATTTTAGTGGTCGCAATTCTTATGTGAACGAATTATTGCTGTTAATTTGGGCTACTTTTATGTGGTTGCTTCAGCATAAATAAAATATTAAAATAAAAATATAATGAGAAAATTGATTTTTACTTTTGTATGCCTGCTACCGTTTATTCGGCCTGCGACAGCTAACGCCCAAGGGGATTTCTTTTTTAATCTCTATGGCGGATCTACTAATTTGTGGTCAAGTGCATATCTGCAGATTCCAACAAACATCATAAATGAACTGATAGCATATGATGAAGGAGGCGGGAGTGGTACATTGCGCTATGAGATTTTCAAAATCAAGAATGCAGGAGAAAAAATTAACATTGACGATGGCAGCTATTGGGGGTTCAAAAGTAAGGATATGTTCAGTAATGTGCAATATGGCTTAAAATTTGGCTGGCAGCCAGAATTATCTCCTTTCGGCATTTATATATCTTGTGCTTATCAATTTAACAAGTTTAAAGCCCAATTCGATTCAAACATAGATTCATGGGATAGATATAAGATTAATAGTGTTCAACCAGGAATTGGAATTAGAATAACACCATTCATAAACATGTTAGAGGATGAAGGTTGGAGTCCAATTTTAGAAGTTGGTACAAGTTACAATTATTACTTTAATTGTTCTGCCCCATTCGATAGTAATAAAGATCAATTTAATAATGGAATGATTTCTACATTTGCTATTGGAGCGCGACTTTATGAAAATTGTTCTATTTCTGGAGGTGTGGAATTAAGTCATTATTCTATGTTTAATAAAGATTTTACTCCAGACGGAACAACATATCCATATAAAGATATAGAAACTAGTAAGCTAACAATTTTTATTTCTGTGTCACATGACTTCTAATATAAAATTTAAATACATCATGAAAAGGATATTGTTTATTACTTGCATTATGGCATTTCTGAGTTTGTATGCCTGTGCTAGTGGAGGTAAGAAACCTAGTGAGAAACCGATATGTGCAGAATGGTTATTGCCTGATTCTTCTGCTTACAGTAAATTGGGTAAACGACTGACGACTGTGCTATTTTCTCCTCAGAAAGTAAATTGCTATTACTTAGTTGGCAAGGAAAAAGTAGATAAAGATGATGTGGAAATAGAAACGAACTTTGTTCGTGACACACTTCTTGCAAAACTTAATAGCGGCGAGATTGCGGTTTTGCAGTATTCTCTTCTTAAACCTTCAAAAAGTTACGAGAAGAATGACGGTGTTATCGTAATGAGTCCATATATGCCTATTCTCGAATTTGAGTTTATTAAGAAAAGAGAAAAAGCACACGTTGTCATTTCGTTGTCAGATATGACTTGGACTATAATCTTCGACGACAAGAAACAGTTCAATTTCCCCTATGCAAACGGAGAGCTTATTGCTCAATTCTGTAATTACTATATTTCTAAATATAAATCCGAAAAGTAATGAAAAAGATATTTCTAAAACTCGCCTTGATGATTGTATTTTTAGTAGGATACTCATTTACATCTATTGCGCAAACTATTCATACAATTATTGCATGTAATACAATTGATAACAGTATTGGTGTTGGTATGACATCAGACATGAGGAATATGCGAAATGCTATTCAAATCATTGTTAGTACACTTGATTGCGAATACGAAGAACAAGTGTTTGATGGTCCAGTGTGCACCAGAGAAAATGTGACCAATTACATCAACAATATGACTGTGGAGCGAAATGATGTAATCATCTTTTTCTATGGAGGACATGGAACTCATGCGATGAACAACGCAAATGATCCTTGGCCTCAAATGTGTATGAACACAAATATTGAGTCGCTTTTTATGCCCGTGGCATCAGTAGAAAAGTTACTTTCAGCAAAGCATCCCCAATTGAGTATTATTTTAACTAATTGCTGTAATAAGGAACAAAGCGGTGTAACGGTTAAACCTTTATATGCTCAGTCGACAGGCCCAACTATGCAAAGTGACTATAATGCAGCAGCCTTTAAAAAACTATTTTTAGACTCAAAAGGAATAGTTATGATGACAAGTAGCAAATTGGGACAATACTCATGGTGTGGACCTAATGGAGGTTTGTTCACAAACTATCTTCTGGATGTATTGGATGCTGTAGGTATGAATAAACTAAATGCCGATTGGGAAACAGTTTGTGAAATTACACATGACAAAACACTTGCATGTAACAGTTTACCTGGAGGAGCAAAACAAGAACCTTATTATGTTGTAAAAACAGATGAATCCCATAACAGAAATGATGATATAGGCAACCGCAGAAGAAATACGGGTAACTTATTTAATGCCTTGCAAATACTCGTCAATCGCAATTTATCAAAAGACGAGCGTTTAGGTAAAATATCAGAAATTCAAACTATGTATTTTTCTTATGATGCGCATGTAGTTACAGTAGGACGAAATGGAACATCAAAAATTATGTATGAAGACGTTTCTGATTTCCTGCGTCGCCTTGCTTTATCTAACAACATAAAGCAAATAAACGTGCTTGAAGGCAACAACATGGGGAAAAACAGTCTTATTACTGTTCATGAGATTCGATACTAATAAAATGCAGAAACGATGAAAGCTTTTAGGATTGTAATTTTTGCACTCTGCTGCTTGTCTACAGCAAGTGTTTTCGCTCAAAACGATTTAACAGAAGAGGATAAAAAAGAACTCCAAGAACGTGTAAAAATAAAGGTCGAGGAATTCCAACAATATCTTTCAGACATAGTTAACACGAAACTATCAGACACTCAACGTCAAAGCTCAATAAAATCTGCATTGGCCTTATTTATAGGGAAAGGTGAAGCATATTCGGTAAAAAATGAATATGGTGAAGTAGAAACACGAAATCCTGTGAGAATGCAATTGTCAAATGTATACAATCAAAGGAAACGATGGCTACGGATGACAAGATATTTAAATAATCAGTATAACAACATTCATAAATATGGTACTGTTGAAATGCAATCTGCTGATGTCGTAAGAGTGGACAATATTTATGAAGTTGGCGATGGTAGTTATCAGGCTGTTGCATATTTTTGTCAAAGGTATGCGGCTAAGACAAAAGATGGAATGTTCATATATGGCCCAGAAGTTACAAGCAAAAAAGTAATCGTCTACATTAAAGCCATAGAAACTCCTGTGGGAACTGTTTGGGATGCAAAATTAGGTGATGTCTATGTCACTGCGACCAGACTAGATTGAATATGAAATTCTATTGATCAGATATGTACAAATTTATATTCTCAATAATAGCTTCTGTCCTTATGCAAAATACCCACATACAGGCACAAAGTATTCCAAACACAACTTTGACTTCTGATTTCAAAGCTGAGGTTAAGAGTTTGGAAGAATTTATGTCTCGTTTTAATGGGATAGAAAGCAAACCCGGTATAGAAAATGATAAAAATTCACGCCGTAATAATCTTATTAGTCTTTTCAATTTTCAGATGGATAAGGGCAGAAATAGTCGTGAAGAATTTGCAGGTAGAGTAAATGAATTTGTCGATTCTATCCTTATGAATAATGTTGAATTCAGAATTTCAAATTCAGGCCTATGGGCTGAATGTGTTTGTCGTATGAAGTTTCAAGGTAAAGAAAAGAAGTTGACACTAATTCTTCAAAGCGAAGAATATAGAAAGGAACGATATCGGTGGGCAATTGTAGGTGTAAGGAATCTTGGCGAGCTCGGTTTATACAATGCTGAGAAATATTATGCAATTAGTCCAGCAGAACACGAGGTTCATTTTATGGGGCTAAGCAATTATCTTAACGCCAATTCCAACCATGCCTTTGGCTATAGAGGACTGAAATTTAAGATCGATTCTCTTTCTGTATTCTTCACTTTAATTTGGACAGGAGAAATGTCATTTGAGTTGGTGGAAAAACAGACATTCCATTATTTTGATATACCTGGTTATATAATAACGATTGATGAATATAGTCGTCCTGGAACAAATAGTGGTTGGTTAATATCATCTTTTGATAAAGTGTCACATGAAGAAAAAATTAACAGACTAAATAAACTTATTGGCAATGATTAAAATCAAAACATCCTTAATTATATTTATATTATGCATTGCAACTACGACAAGTGCTCAAAAGCATTTTTATCATAGAATTGATGTCGGCTCAAGTAATATTTATACATTTGTGTTATCAAATTTGATTACAGGATATGCAAATTATTTCACCCACGATATTTTGTTTGACAATTCGTATGTGTATACAATTTATGGTGGGAAAGTCGATGGTGAATCTGTGAAAACTAAGGCTTTTAACCCTATGGGAATAACTGCATCAGAACTATTCAACGATGCATTCGCTGGCGTAAAGTTTGGTTATAAATCAGACTTAATGGGAACTCTTAACTGGGGAATATATGCATCAGGACATTTTCGCTTTAATCAATTTAAAGCACAATTTACTGCTATAGAAGATTACGAAAAAGAGAGGTTTAACTACTTTAAGCCAGGAATAGGCTTATTACTAACTTTTGGTGGCATAGAAAGCAAAGTAAAAGTTGAGCTTGAAGCCGCTGCCAGATACGACTTTCCTATTGGCTATAAAGGTCTATGGGGAACAACAAAAGATGGGCTTACAAAAGGCTTGTCAACACATTATTCAATTAAAGTAGGTGGTTATTCATGGTTTAGTGCTGGAATTTTTACTGATTTATGTCATTATGAACCCTATAGTAATACGCAAAATAATAATTCCTTTAAACCATATTCTTTTGGAGTGACTTTTACTATTACTCCAAAACGAGGCGAGGATATATATGACTGAACCGTAAAAACGCATAATATACATTTAATTGGAAGGCTGTTATGATAAAAAACATATTCTTGATTCTTTTACTAAATATACCAATAGTGGCTCATGCACTTATAGGCTCTGTTCCCGCTGTAATTGAACAGTTTTATGGGACAATGAAGCAAATGAGTGAGGTATATAATGATTCTTATGCTTATGATTTTCGCGAAAAGATAAAAGATTGTTTTCGCGGAAAAGAAGATAGTGGTATACCTGTGCCAAATGATTTTCTATATTGGGGCTATGCGGGTGAAAATACACCTTCCAATCAATATGCCAATAGATTTTATGAACTTGCATACCAAAAAAAAATCATTCGCCTTGAAAACTATTCTATAGCATCAAGTAAACCAGTTTCAGAAGTGGATTTAAAACAATATCGCAATCAATCAAGTGGGCTAATACAGACTGTTGTAAAGAAAACTTTTACAGACGGGAAAACGATGAGAACTTTTTCTGATACTTTAATAGTCGAGCGCAATGAAATCGTGGTATTTAAAAACGCAATATCACATAATGACAGCGAAAATATAGATGCTTTGCGAGCTATAGCTGCAAGTTACTACACTTCAAAACGTTACTATAGCGCATACAAGACATATGAAAAAATTATCATAATCGATCCAAATAATGCAAATGCCTATTACCGTTTAGGTATCTTAAATTACTATGGTAAAGGTTGTAAATATTCAAAGAGAAGAAGTTTGCAATATCTCGAAAAAGCTCTTAGATTAGGCTTTGGTGAGAAAGCGCGAATCGCAATATATCACATTACTCATAATAATAATTTGATATGAAAACACTCTTCTTTCATTTGATAATTATCATATATATACTTGCTTTTGCAAGTTGTAATAAAGAAGAAAATGCTGTATCAAATATTCAAAGTATTCACTTCGCTATAGAAGACGGTATGTTGAATATTTATCCTGTTTTCGGGGAAGATGATAATTGTACCTACACAATTGTTTATAGTCTTGATGAAAAAGAAATAGGACGATTTAGAAGTCATCCATATGAACTTAGATATGAATTACAATCAGAAGATTTAGCTATCGGAAACCATTTCATTTTAATTGAGTTTTACGGCAAATATTCAGGTGGGTATTCGGATTTTTATATTGAAAAAAGGTTATCTGCAAAATATACCATATCTGAAAATGGGACATTTGAGAATAGTGACGTAGAGCCCATAGTGTAATGCTCCAAATGTTTTGTCGGTTGTATTATTTAAGAATCAAACCATAACATAGCCATTAAGAGTATTCCAGTCCTATCGATCTTAAAATACTTCAAACAAAATAACTGCATCAGTTTCTTAATAATGATTCGGTGCAGTTATTTTATTAATATAGATAGGTTGGTTATAAAGGCTTTCTATCTATGGAGTTTCTTGCTCCAATTGTTAACGATAATATCATCAAGGAACGCTATTAAACCCTTGCCATTCTACTGATAGTGTTTGGCAGAACATTGGTTTACTTTAGCCATACTATTATTGAACTATCATTAAACCTAAATGTAACAACCACATAAATACTGCTATGAATAATTAGTCCCTCCTTACGAACCGCAAAATAAAAGTTGCCGGGTCGTGTAATGAGGGGATTTCTTTTCTTGGAAGAGGGAAAATATGAGAGACAAAAAATAAGTTTCTGCTTTTTTGGCTAATTCTCTGTAAGTATTCGGCCAACTACAGGTATTAAACCTTTATATACAACAATAGCG
>CAYQCM010000053.1:0-2293 GCA_964416045.1 uncultured Eubacteriales bacterium
AATTTACTATTAAAATTTGCTTCTAAAGTATCATGTGCTAAATTCTAAAAACGGGTCCACAAAATTGTATATGCTAATTTTATTAATATTAAATAAAATTTAAACGTGGTAAAATTAAGCTAATAAATGAAAATTATTATTACATTTAGTCACATGAAAATTATAAATAAGTGAGGGTGGTATAATGGAATTAAAAGAAATCAAAAATCTAAATCAAAGAATATATGAATTAAACGATACGATAACTCGCGACAGCAAAGTAATATTTATTGCTGCGCTGGTTTTTTGCATTAAAAATAGTGAATTTGCTGATGTTTCTAAGCTAACTACAAATATTAATTTTGTTGATCAGGCAAAAAGACCAATCGATCAAGTTGTTGAATATGCTGAAACTGAAATTTCAAAATTGAATTTACAAGTTAACACTAAAAAAGCTGTGATAGATTCTCTTGCTACAATAAAAGGTGCTAATACTGGTCTTGATAGAGATCGAGGTGCTTTTCAAAGATTTATTAAAGATTTTATAACAAAATGGTATGCCGATATTAAACCAGGCGATTTATTTTTTGAAACTCTTTATATGGAGATTGATAAAAAAGCCAAAACAAAAGATGCAGGAATTATATTAACACCAGCTTTTATTGCCAACCTAATGATTGATTTAGCGAAGATTGATTACAAAATAGATGTGATTGCTGATTTAAATAGTGGTACGGGCATTTTTAGCATTTTAGCCCAATCTAGAATGATGGATGATATGGATAGAGATTATGAGGAAGGTAAAATCACTAGAGAAGAAAAAATTGAATATAAAAAAAGATTATTTAATTCTATAATCGCTAATGATATTGATTCCAAAATGGTTACTTTATGTTTGGCTAATTTTATCCTTAAGAATTTGAACGAACATCTGATTTATTATAGTGATGTTATGTTATTGGAAAAATCTAGTTTTAAATTAAATAGGGAAAGAATACAAGCTACGAAAGCGATTCTAAATCCACCTTATGAAGATAGTTTTAAACCACTTGAGATAGTAGAAAAGAATATTAGTTTGATTAAAAACGGTAATGATGAAAATAGATTGGTTGTTATTATTCCACCTCAAAAATTTGGTAATAATAAGGTAATGTTTAGTAAGATTTTGAATCAAGCTAGACTAGAAGTAGTAATAAAAACACAAAATGATTTATTTGTTGATAATAATGCTGACCAATCTGCGTCTATATTTGTATTTAATACATCTAGACAACATAAAAAAGAAGATATCATCCATTATTATGATTTTACTGATACTGGTTATATTTATTTAAAAGACAGCGGTCTTGTCGATAAAAATGGTACTTTTAATTCAAAGAAACAAAATCTTTTAAACAAAATTAATACTGCTTCTAATACTATACGAACGACAAATTTTAAACGAACATGGACAAATTTCTATGAAGTTGATAAAGAAATTGAAATCGATACACAAATTGATCCTTCAAAAGTTGCGACTAGCAAAGAAATGGCGGATGTTACATTAGAAAATATAAAAATTAAGAATATGTTAGATGAAAAATCAAAATTGATGAAGGAAGTGAATAATAATTATATTGATACTGATGGTTCGTTCGAAAAATATATCTTAGATATATTAAGTGAGGATTAATTATGAATAATGTAATTTGGAAAGCTTTTAAATTAGGAGATTTGTTCAAGCGATCTACCGAATTAGCGTTTAAAAAAAATCAAAAAGATCTAAATCTTAGCGAAAATAAAAATAACGATGATGACATTGCACTCATTAGTGCAAGTAGAAATGGTTCTGGTAGAGTGGGATACCTAAACAGTAGTGAAGTTCCTAAAAATCTTGTCTCAATAAATAAAATAACTTTTGATGATCAATGGGGATATACTTATTTTCAAAAAGAAAGATTTGTTATTACTGGGGGACATAATGCCATATTAGAATTAAAAATAACAAAACTTGAAAATTTAATGTCAGCACATCTAGATCTATTCCCATTCATATCATTGATTATAAATCATATCACTTTAAAATCTGGTTTATTCGGTTACGGTTATAAAATTAATAACAAGTTCGACCGCGAAATCATCCTGCTCCCATGTTTAGAAGTTACAAAAAACGACGAATATATATGGGAAGAAAATGGTCGCTATTACACTCTAGCAGTGGAATATATAGAAAAGCTGATGGATGAAGCAAAAGAATTACGAGAGCAAAAAACAATTCGACTATACGAAGCGGAAAGAGCGAAGTATGAAGCGGAAAGAGCGAAGTATGAAGCGG
>CAYQCM010000053.1:2393-7956 GCA_964416045.1 uncultured Eubacteriales bacterium
TTACAAAAAACGACGAATATATATGGGAAGAAAATGGTCGCTATTACACTCTAGCGGTGGAATATATTTGTTATATGTTTTTAAATGGTAGAGTCAAACATAACAATAGATTAATTGAAAGATATGAATATAAATATTAAAGAGGACTGATTATGAAACATTCTTTTAAGACAATTAGATACATATTTAATAAATATAAAATTATTAATGTCCCTTACTATCAAAGAGAATATGTATGGGGAACTGCTAATGATGGAAGAAATTTATTTAAATTTATTGATGATATTTTCAATGCCTACAAGAATAACTCAAACTCTACTTATTTTATTGGTACTCTTGCATTTTGTTCAGAAAGAGTTAATGATGTAATTGATGGTCAGCAAAGGCTTACAAGTATAGTGTTAATTCTATCTGTATTAAGAGAAAGATGTTCTGATGAAGTTATTAAAGAGCATGAAAAACTTTTGTTTCCCAACGATGATAATGAATTTGTGATACAAGAAGTATCATATTTGACTGAAGAAATTAAACACGCACTTAGATACGATAGCAATTTTAATACACAAGGTGATAGTAAAGATATCATGCGTACGATCGATAAAATTAAATCGCAAATACAAATAGGATGGGATAATTATACTCAAGAATGGTACGACGGTTTATACAATTACATATTAGATTCTGTTAACTTTATAATGCTTGAATATACTAATATTGGTGATTCTTTAAAATATTTTTTAAATATAAACTCACTATCAATTCAATTGACTCAGTCTGATATTTTCTATTCAATTCTTTCTGAAGCTTTACGAATATCAAGAAATATTGAATCGATATTTGCCATTAAAAAACAAATTTATGCTTTGTCTCAAATCAAAGGATTATCCGAGAATGTTGATGGATACAAAGCATACGATCGTAATGGAAATAGAAGTATAGACAACATCATTTACATTTTTCTTAACGCTAGATTTGCTGAAGATAATAATATTGGTTCCTTAAATAATATTGGTGTAGGTAAATGGCTTTCATTTTATAGAAATGACGTTTTTAATGACCAACTTGCTGCAGATAAATTTGTTACTGATTTTTTGACATATCTAAAAGATTTCGAGTATATAGCAAAAAAATTTAATAATTTTAATAGTGATTTACCTGTTGATTCTTCGTTGTATATGTCTTGGATTTTACTTCAATATGAAAAATATTCTGATTATTTAAAATTTTTAATTGACCTGTTTAGAATTAGACATAACTATAATTCTAGAAGTTTATATTTTGTTGATAAAACTATCAGTGATCAAAAATTAGAAGAAATAGCAAAAAGATTAAATTTAACACTAATTTGGAATTATATAAAAGCAAATAATAAGCGACTCGAAGGTTTGTGTGCAAATATTTCGATTGATGATGATGACTATCATATTAAAACCATAGATGATATCGTAATTGATATATCATTAGATGACATGTTTAGTCTTACTTTTGATGATAGCAAAGGTGTATCAGGTAGTAGGATGAATAATCATTCACGAATAATTAAAGTTATTTTTGCCTTCCAGGAAGCCTTCTTAAATTTTACAGCCAAACCCGATAGTGATTTTAATAAATTTTTACAAAACCTACTAGATTCAGAGAAATTTTCAATCGAGCATTTGTATAGCGTAAAAGAATGGAATGATGATGATAGACGTGAAAGATGGCAAACAGAAAAACACATGTTTGATACTGCTGTGGATTTTGATATTGCAAGATTTAAATTTGAAAATCTTAGTTTGCTTAATAAAGACACTAATTCTTCGGCAAATGATGAAGAAATGCGTGTTAAAATCAGAAAGTATAAAAACGCCAAAAGTGTTTGTGGTTCAGAATGGGAATATCTGATTCAATCATTAGTGGATGATTCTGAATATTATAATAACAATAATATTCAAAGTTTAGATCTTCCCGAAAGGACAATCAAAAATATAGTTCAAAATACATGGGAACAATCTGAAAACAACAGATCTTTTAATGAAAAACTTATGAAACTTGTTATTGACTATATCGCAGAAATGAATACAGTATTCGAAAATTAATAATAACAGGACACTTAGAAGTGTGTATTAAACATTTAGTGAAGCACAATGCATTCTCGAACGTTTCATGTATCTTATTTGATGAGGTCTTAAATTTATACGTAATAGTGTTGATTCACGCAGCAAAATATTGATTGATCTAGTTAAAATGACAATAGTAAGTACGATAATAATCTAATCAAAAGGAGGTATCTCACATGCAATGGGAATATAAACAAATAGAAGTCTCGTTAAAACATCTAAAACCATGTAAAGATAATACATACATTATTGAACTATTAAATAAATATGGCAGAGAAGGTTGGGAACTTGCAAATGTTGATAATGTATATTTAGATGGCTATTTTGTATACGTATTTAAAAGACCTATATCTGAATAACTAATATGAAAAACCAACCATATAAAAAACAACACTATATACCCCGATTTATATTAAAGAATTTTTGTTTTGAAGGTGATAAAACTAATTATTATTCAACAGTGGATAAAAAACTATCCCAAGCATTTATAAGCAACATTTTTAAGGATGATTTTTTATACAGAAGTGAAGAATTATTCTCTAAAGATCCTAATCAAGTAGAAAAAGATTTAGCCCTCTATGAAGCGGAGATGAGGGATGTAATTGTTAATAAGATATTAAATTATAAAGATAATATAGTTCTTAGTGTAAAAGAGATAGATAGTCTAAAGTTGTTCTGCGCTATATTTTCTTTAAGATCTGTTATTGTTCGAGATGCATTTATAAATCGTTATCCTAAAGAAAATAGCGAAGGCAAAAATAAGTGGTTATATAATCTATCAAAAGTGGTCAAATGTAGATCAGTACAAGAAGTTTTAAATGATAATGAAATCGATGAATATATAAAAAAATCTATAGCTAGAGATACAGAAAATACATCAGGAACATATTTTTCTTTCGCAGAAACAAGAGGAAAATTAGATTTTATACTTAGTGATTCATATCCAACATATATTTGGGAAAGTTATGGTAAATATGCGTTTGGAATTGTATACATATTCCCTTTATCTCCTAATTTTGTAATGTTTTTATTTAATAAAGCATTTAAAAATGACGAATTTTTTTCAAAATTTCAAAAACTTCCAAGACAAAAAGGAAATAATGAATTTTTATTTAATATTAAGAAAATATATGAACAAGATGTTAAATTTATTAACAATTTTAGTGTTGAATTTTCAAAAAAAGGTTTTGCTTTCAAAGACATAAAAAGAATTAAATTAGACAACATTGATTTATCCACAGATAACGATAGCAGTGGTCAACCATAACCCCTTTAAAATCTCACACATAACTAGTATAATTTCAATATAAAGATTTATTTTATAAATCTACCCTAGAAAGAATATCATCTACCATGACTAAACAACTAAATCAAAAACTACAAGATTATCTAAATAAAAATGGTTTTAATTTAAATTTTGAATTTATTAATTCATATGAAAATGATTATTTTAAAAATACATCATTTACATCTAAATATAGATCATGGAATTTATTAATCTTAACAGGTATAACTAAAAGTAATAAATCAGATAATAATAAAGATTATGATATAGATCTTATAAATAAAATAACAAAGTTATTTTATGAATCTAATGATGAAGATCTAATCAATATAGCTTGGAATACATTTATTAATTATTGTCATGATGATAATAGATATATTTTATATGCCCCAATGCGTAGGGCATATAATCAATACCAATTAAATAAAGATAATATATTTAATAATCATACGAATGTATTAGAAACAGATAGATTAATATTAAGGCCTAATAATGATAAAGATAATAAGATGTGTATAAACACATCTAATCCATCATATATAAGCTTTAATATCTTTAAAAAAGATAATAATGAATTAATAGGTATATATACATTATCTTATAATGGTCTTAATGAAGATTATTTAGATATTAATTATTACTTTAAAGATAAAGAATATATAAAAGAATCTATAGATTTATTAGTAGCCGCTCTTAGAAATAAACAAGTCATATTTTATATAGAAAAACATAAAGATTATATATTTGAAGAATATATACCTAATCCTATATATCTACGTATAGAAGTTCCTTTTGAAGATGAAGATAAAAATAACATTACTAAAACATTAGGATTTGAACTCGTGGCCACAAAAACTAATGATAGATATTCTGATGAAGATACAAAACTAGAAACAATAAATACTTATTTATTAAAGATAAGAGAATAGATTAAATATTGAATTTATTTACATATAAATGATTTATATGTTTTAATGTTGTCCTTTAAATAGGACAGGTATATGTAAGGGTCAATAGACCCTTGCAAAAAAAAAAAAAAAACGTAGAATTTTTTCTTGTAATATTTAGTGAGGTATAAGCATGGGAAAATTTAGCATTATCAGTAACCCAGTTAGTTTTTTTATAAGTAATATTGAGGCTGGAGCATTAGGACTTCCTGAACTTCAACGTCCTTTTGTATGGGAAGATAAAAAAGCTAGAGATCTATTAAAATCCATGCTAAATGGTTTTCCTATTGGCTTTATAATTTTATGGAAACAAGATAGTTCAGTACGAACTAAAAAAGTGAATTTAGAAAGTGGAGGTTATAAAGAACCTAATGAAGTAATTATTGATGGTCAACAAAGATTAACCTCTCTATATTCAATAATTAAAAATCGGGAAATATTTGATAAAAATTACAAAAAAAGAAAAATCATTATTTCATATAATCCTAATAATGATGAATTAGAAGTTGGCTCAGCGGCACATAAACAATCTCCTGATTGGATTTATAATATATCCGATATTTTTATAAATGATTCCTATGATGTATGGAATGCATATGTAAAAAGAAAAATAGAATCACTAGAAAGAAATGGTGAAATAGTAACCGAAGAATATAAAGAACAATTAAAAAAGAAAATATCCGCTAAGATAACTAATTTTAAAAAAACAATTCTTGATTATGATTTACCATATTTACAAATATATAATGATGTCGATGAAGAAGATGTGGCAAATATATTTGTAAACATTAATTCTGGTGGCACTAAATTAAATCAATCAGATTTTATATTAACTCTTGTTTCTGTTCATTATCCTGATGGAAGAACTCTAATTGAAAAATTTTGTAGTGATATGACTAAACATTTAGAAGATGAAAGAGAAGATATTTGTAATCCATTATTTAAATTTGAACCTGCAGATATTATAAGAATAGTGATGGCACTTGGATTTAAAAGAGGACGTTTAGTGTATGGCTATAAATTATTAAGAGGAGCGGATTTTGAAAAAAGAGGCGTCATTGATGAAGAATTAAGAAATGAAAGATTTAAGGTTTTTGAGCAAACATTAAATAAAGTATTAGACAGAAATAATTTTAAAGAATTTTTAAAATGCATTTATAAAAGTGGATTTGCTCATAAAGATCTTCTTAGATCAAAAATAAATATTGTCTATGCCTATGCTTTTTGGTTAA
>CAYQCM010000054.1:0-4786 GCA_964416045.1 uncultured Eubacteriales bacterium
GGGATATTTGGTTGCTATCACGGGCCTTGTTTTTGGTTTGATTGCTGATCTCGTATTGAAAAGCGGAAAATACCAAAGTGCCAAGCGGACTATTCTTGCCTGTGGTTTCTTCAGTATGTGGGAATTTGGAAATCTAATGCCCTTCTTTGTTGGGCGAGAAGCATATTTTGCACAGCTTCAGGAAGGCTATGGCGTAGAATATGTATCTACAGTTTCTTCCTATATGCCTATGTGGATTTTACCGATTCTGCTGATTGCAACCTTTATTTTTGGTTTGCTGGGAGGACTTATTGGAAAGGCGATTTGTAAAAAACATTTTAAACGGGCGGGGATTGCTTAATGAGGAGAGAATTTCTGAGCAGTGAGCAGCAGAAAAAGGGGATGCATTTTGATCCACGCACAAAACTTCTTTTAATCTTAATTATCAGTGTTTTTGTGTTGGGTGGCGCAGGGGGAAACGCTATGTATTTTCTCCGCCCTGTGTTGTCGTTAGTTCCTTTCGCCATGCTGATATCAGTTGGTCGAGGCTTTCATGCCGCTCTTTATATAATAGCATATACTGTGTGCTATGTGGCTCAACTTATTCTACTGCCTATCCTAACAGGATTCACAAATTTTTTGGTGCTTATTTTAGCCGGAACGTTTTGTCGATTTCTTCCCGGATTTATTATAGCCTATTTCGTGGTAACTACAACTACAGTAAGTGAGTTTATGGCTGGAATGGAACGAATGCACATGCCTTCTAAGATCACAATTCCATTATCTGTGGTATTTCGATTTGCGCCTACGGTGTTAGAAGAGGCTGCTTCTATCAGTGATGCAATGAAGATGCGCGGTATACGCTTTGGAGGAAAGAAGTCCTCTAAAATATTAGAATACCGGCTCATCCCTATGATAACTTGTTCTGTAAAAATAGGGGAAGAACTTTCTGCGGCGGCATTAACCAGAGGATTAGGTGCACCCTTAAAACGTACAAATATCTGTGAGATTGGATTTCATTTTCCGGATGTCATTATTTTTATTATATGTGGTGTCACAGTAGCATGGGCCATTTTTTCGGCCTTTTCTATTTGAGGAGGTTGAACCAAATGATTGAGTTTAGAGAGGTATCCTTCTCTTACGGACAAAATGAACAGACCTGTGGCATAAAAAACATTAATCTAACGATAGAAGATGGACAATGCGTTTTACTCTGCGGTGAATCAGGTTGCGGAAAAACCACGCTAACCCGATTGGTAAATGGTTTAATTCCCCATTTTTATGAAGGTGATTTATCGGGAGAAGTCTGGATGGATGACAAGAATATTTCTAAAATGCCACTTTATGACATCGCCGCAATAGTTGGTTCTGTTTTTCAAAGCCCTAAAAGTCAGTTTTTTAATGTAGACACAGACAGTGAAATAGCCTTTGGTTGTGAAAATTTAGGATTACCGGAACAAGAAATACGCCATCGCGTAAAACGAACTGTGCGAGAACTTCAGTTGGAATCGTTAATGGGAAGAAGCATTTTCCATCTGTCCGGTGGTGAAAAGCAGAAGATTGCCTGTGGTTCCGTTAGTGCGCTCTATCCAGAAGTAATGGTACTTGACGAGCCGTCCTCTAACTTAGATGCTGCTGCTATACAGGATCTTCGTAGAACATTAATGTTTTGGAAGAAGCAGGGGAAAACAATTTTAATTGCAGAACATCGTCTGTTCTATTTAACCGACATTGCGGATCGGATTCTATATTTGAAGAATGGAAAAATTATCAAAGAATTTACTCAGCAGGAATTCAAAAAATTGTCAGAGGAAGAACGCCATAAGATGGGGCTGCGATCACTCTCTTTGGAAAATTTGGATTTTTCTTCAGCAGATTCAGCAGGATTACAAGAGGCGATGCTTTTGAAAGATTTCTGCTTTTCCTATCGTACTGGCTTAGATGCGTTGCATATTTCAAACGCCACAATTCCAAAGGGAGAGATTATTGCAGTTACCGGCTTGAATGGCGCCGGAAAATCTACATTTGCACGTTGTATGTGTGGATTGGAAAAACGATGTGGGATTCTGGAAATAAAAGGGCGGGTTATGAATTGGAAAAAACGATTGAAATATTGTTACATGGTAATGCAGGATACAGGACACCAATTATTCACAGAGAGCGTTCTGGATGAGATTCTTCTCAGCATGGAAACGGAAGATGAAGAGGAGGCGTGTAAAATTTTGAAAAAACTGGATCTATTAGACTTGAAAAGCAGGCATCCTCTTTCCCTTTCTGGAGGACAGAAACAGCGGGTGGCAATTGCGTCAGCTCTTGTTTCTGGAAGGGAAATTATCGTATTTGATGAGCCAACCAGTGGCCTTGGACTTCATCACATGGAAGAAGTTGCTCATAGTTTGCGGGAACTCCGGCAAGAGGGAAAACCATTGTTCGTTATTACACATGATCCTGAATTGATTTTATCTTGTTGTACACATGTTATTCACATGAAAAATGGTGAAATTACGGAGAACTATTCGTTAGATAGAAATGGCATCAAACAAATGCTCTCCTTTTTCCAAAACCCTATAAAGGAAGGGAGTTTATGATGGAACAGAAAAAAACAAAGAGTTGGCTTTGCAGCTTACTCCAGTATGCAGGAAAACATAAAAGGCTGACTATTTTGGGCTGTACTTTTTCTGGTGTCAGTTCTATTTTAAGTTTAGCACCCTATTTGTGCCTTTACTTCATTATTCAGGATTTATTTGAAAGCTGGCCGCAGTTTTCGAACAACACAAATAAAATTAGTGAATATGGCTGGATTGCAGTAGCCTTTGCTGTGGGAAGTTTGATTCTTTACTTTATTGGCTTGTTGTGTACCCATTTTGCTGCTTTCCGTATCTCTAAAAACATGAAAAAGACTGCTATTAGCCATGCGGTGGAACTCCCCATGGGTTATTTTAGCCATCAGGCCAGTGGACGTTTACGGAAGATTATTGATGATAATACAGATATGACAGAAAATTTTTTAGCGCATCAATTGCCAGATACGGTTGGTGCTTTGGTGTTACCTATAGCTATCCTTGTCATGCTGTTTTCTTTTGATTGGCGATTGGGCCTTCTTTGTCTGGCTCCCATGGTTATTGGTATTCTTTTTCAAAGCCGAATGTTTGGAGGAAAAAATGCAGGTTTTATGACAACCTACATGGATGCATTAGAAGATATGAACGCACAGGCGGTAGAGTATATTCGAGGCATTCCTGTCGTGAAGGTGTTCCAGCAGAGTGTTTTTTCTTTTAAAAATTTTCATCGAGCAATTATGAAATATAAGGAATTTGCATCTGGATATTCGGTCAACTGTCGTGTTCCTATGGTTGGTTTTACTATTGCGACAAATGGTGCTTTCTTTTTATTGATACCGGCTGCCATACTTATTCTTGGACATACGGCAACTCCTGCGCAGTTCTTATTAGATTTCCTTTTTTATATTCTTTTTTCACCAGTTTGTGCATCTATGATGACAAGGGTGTTATACGCTGCAGAAACGAGTATGCAGGCAGGACAAGCGGTACAAAGAATGGAGCAAATCCTTCAGGAAAAACCGCTGGATGAGCCCGATAATCCTCAAACGCCAAAAGATTCTTCTATAGAATTTAGAAATGTGACATTTACATATTCTGGTTCCAAACAGGCGGCTTTGAAAAACATCAGCTTTTCCGTTTATTCTGGTCAGACGGTTGCTTTGGTTGGTGCTTCTGGTGGAGGAAAGACAACGGCGGCCAGTCTTGTTCCACGTTTTTTTGATGTAGATAGTGGCGCGGTAATGGTCGGCGGTATTGATGTTCGGCAGATTCATAGTGAAGAACTTATGAAACAAATTGCTTTTGTATTTCAGGACTCTCATTTATTTAAAGATAGTGTGCGGGAAAATATACGTGTTGCGAAACCAGACGCTTCAGAAGAAGAAATTAGAGCCGCGCTCCATGCTGCTCAATGTGATGATATTTTAGAAAAGCTACCAAGAGGCCTTGATACTGTAATTGGAGAAAAAGGCGTATATCTTTCCGGCGGCGAACAGCAGAGAATTTCACTGGCACGTGCCATCCTAAAAGATGCCCCCATTATTATTTTGGATGAGGCAACCGCTTTTGCGGATTCAGAGAATGAAGCGGCCATTCAGAAGGCGTTTGAAAAACTGATTCAAAATAAAACGGTATTGATGATTGCTCATCGCCTTTCTACTGTCAAAACAGCAGACCAGATTATTGTCTTACAAGATGGAGAAATTAAAGAAAGCGGAACTCATGAAAAACTGTTGTTTGAAAAAGGTATTTATTCAAAAATGTGGAAAGATTATCAATCATCCATAGCTTGGAAACTTGGAAAGGAGGCACAGGTATGATTCAATGGATGCAAAAGCATTTGGCTTTAAGTGAAAAAGGTGCAAAAGAACTGATAAAAGGAATGTTGTGGTCAGCGCTATCTTATATGACATTGATGATACCTATGAGTATTATTATCATGTTCTTAAATGAAGTTCTGTCTCCTGTGCTTTCTGGCGAACAAGTTGCTCCAAATCTGCTTCTGTATATTGGATTAGGAGTTGTTGCTATTCTTTTGATGATTCCTTTTCATTGGCTCCAGTATGGAAGTGTATTCATTGCAACCTATAACGAAAGTGCTAACAAAAGAGTTACTCTGGCTGAAAAATTGCGTAAACTACCGCTGTCTTTTTTTGGTCAGAGAGATGTCAGCGATTTAACCACTACAATCATGAGTGACTGTACTGGTATGGAGCACGCATTCTCTCATGCGGTTCCGCAACTCG
>CAYQCM010000054.1:4796-7956 GCA_964416045.1 uncultured Eubacteriales bacterium
CATTAATTTTCACAATACTTGTTATTATTATGTTGTTTATTGTCAATTGGCAAATGGGATTAGCTTTATTTTGGGTGCTTCCTATTTCACTCATTATGGTATTTGGTTCAAAAAAGTTACAAGATCAGGCAGGACAAGCACATCTGGATGCAAAAGTAAACTGTGCGGAAGGAATTCAAGAGTGTCTGGAAACTGTGCGGGAACTGAAAGCATATAACCGTAAAGAAGAATATTTACATGGCCTTTTCAAAAAAATGGATCGGGCGGAAAAAGCGCAGATTAAGTCCGAACTTACTACTGATACTTTTTTGGCAACTGGACAAGCTTTTTTACGATTGGGACTTGTCACCGTCATATTAACAGGTGGAACATTGTTGGTTTCCGGAGAAACTACTTTATTGACTTATTTTATGTTTTTAATGGCAGCTACTCGTATTTACGATCCGCTTTCTGGAGTTTTAGCTAATATAGCAGAAATTTTCAACGCCCGATTGAAAATTGCTCGGATGCAAGAAATCGAGAGTCAGCCGATTCTGGAAGGGGCCACAGAGTATTCTGTAAATGGTTTCGATATTGTATTTGATCATGTTTTTTTTGCTTATAACAATGATAAACCGGTACTATCAGATGTTTCTTTTACTGCAAAACAAGGAGAAATTACCGCTTTAGTAGGCCCTTCCGGGAGTGGAAAATCTACTGCGGCAAAATTGGCTGCCCGTTTTTGGGATGTTTCAAGAGGCAGAATTACTTTGGGCGGAACGGATATTAAAACGGTAGATCCGGAATCTCTTCTGAAAAATTATGCTATTGTCTTTCAGGATGTTGTTTTGTTTGACAACACTGTTATGGAAAACATCAGGATTGGCCGAAAAGATGCTTCGAATGAAGAAGTGATTGCCGCAGCGAAGACTGCGCAATGTGAAGAGTTCATAAATCGTCTGCCGGAAGGTTATCATACTGTCATCGGGGAGAATGGTGCTATCCTTTCCGGCGGTGAACGCCAAAGATTGTCTATTGCCAGAGCAATTTTGAAGAATGCTCCCGTGATCCTGCTGGATGAAGCTACTGCCTCCTTGGATGTAGAGAGTGAGACGATGGTACAAGAAGCAATCTCTCAGCTAATTGCAGGTAAAACAGTTTTGATTATTGCTCATCGGATGAGGACGGTTGCTGGTGCTGATAAAATCGTAGTTCTTTCAGATGGAAAAGTTGAACAGATGGGTTCACCTAATGAATTAGTTCAGTCCGATGGAATGTATAAAAGAATGGCTATTCTCCAACAACAATCTGCGAGTTGGTCACTTTCGAAAAATTGAAAGGTATGCCAACTGAATTTAACATCATCCATGGAGGATTATCTGGAGGCCATATATATCCTCTTTCAAAAACAGGGATATGCCCGTTGTGTAGATGTCGCAGAATACTTGGGAGTGACAAACCCTTCTGTAAGCAGGGCTATAAAAGAATTAAGCAAGGCAAAGTATCTGCGAAAAGATTCAAACAGCATACTCTCCCTACCGGGTGAGCATTGACACAGAGCAGCTGGTGAAGAACTGCGTCAAAGCCTTTCAGGAAATGCCCCATAGCCCCAAAACCCGTCTGGTGTCCCAGTCTGCCGATATTCACATCCAGCAGTCCGGGATCAGCCACATGGAACGGGAAATGCGGACGATGGAGATTGCCAACGACTATCAGGCCCTGCCGGACATCATCACCGCCATCAGCGATGAAACGCTGTTGACCCCGGCCACCGTCAATCGGATTCTGGTGGAGAACGGACGGTGTGGCGATTTCCTCAACAATCCGGAGACATTTCTGGAGCAAGCCGTAGAGCTGATCCGCAGCCACCGCCACGCCCTGGCTATCGACGGTATCCGTTATGTGAAGCTGGATGGCCAGGAATATTATGTGCAGGAAATCTTCGACACCACTGAGTTGCTTGCCAACCTGGATCGAAACGCCGTAAAGGTGGAACACAGCGTCTATGACTATGTGGTTTACGACAGCTCCACGGTAGAGAAGCCGGTGGCGGTAGCCTTGGACAACGACCCGAATGCGAAGATGTTCTTCAAGATTCCCAGCCGCTTCAAAATTGAGACCCCCATTGACACGTACAACCCCGACTGGGCTGTGTATCTGAATAAGAACGGTGAGGAAAAGCTGTACTTCGTCCTGGAAACCAAGGGCGACACCAGCTTTATGCACCTGAAAACCAGTGAGCAGTTAAAAATCCATTGCGGCAAGGAGCATTTCAAAGCACTGGACGCAGGTGTGGAGCTGGAGACTGCTACCAGCTGGACGGAGCTGCGCAAGCGCATTTGACAGAGATAGAAAGAGCTTTTTATCTCACATCCCGTCCCTGATCCTTGTGCTTTCCCTTATTGGAAATCTGCTGCTCCTCCTGCGCCTGGCGCACCATTCTCCGTACTGCCTGCCGATCCATATCCTCATGCAGCATCTGGGAAACTGCTTTTTTGCTGCCAAACATCAAAAGCGGGCTGTACTTCTCGCCGTAAACCTGCTGTGCCCGCTTCTCCGCTTCCTGCTCTTTGCCGGGGCGGATTGCCTGCCTTGCTTCATACAGCTGCACTGGGTCGAAGCCCTGGGCCTGTGCCCGAAGCCTGGCATACTCGTTCAGAGCAGCGTCCAGTTCGGCAGAATATTTCTGTTCCTGTTCTTCCAACCGTTTCAGGCTCTGCTCCATGGCAGCGATATCTTTAGGAAATTTATCGGCAGCATCTTCCTCGGAATATGCCAGCGATGCCAGAAGCATATTTTTCTCCGAACGCAGTTCCTCTAAATCCTCTGTCAGCGCCGCAATCTTTGCCGCCAGTTCCCGGTGCCGGAATACATGAACCGCAGAGAGCGCCTTTTTCTCGGAAAGCAGGCTGCGGCGCTCATTCGTCTTATCTCGAATGTTCTTTGCCAGCTGATTGTACTGTGCGAGGGCAGGGTGCAGCGTATTCAACGAGGTGTTCAGGCGTTCCCTGCCTTTTCGGAGATACCCCAGCTGATAGCAGAACAGCAACAGATTTTTTCGCAGATTTTCCATGGCCTCGGCGAACGCCGGAAGGGTGTTCTTGACCGCCTGCGCCAGTTTTTTGACATGGCCTCTCAACTCCCGGAGCAGGGCATTGTCCGCCTTGATCTGCCGGTTCAG
>CAYQCM010000055.1:0-7951 GCA_964416045.1 uncultured Eubacteriales bacterium
TGCCGTAAGCCTGACAGCGGCTTTTTCTTTTTTTTAAACTTATGCTGTCGTCAAAATCCTTTGATATAAGCGACGATTTTCTTAATAATTTAAAATCTATTTCCAAAATGTGAAATTAAGCAGACGCTATATCTTTTTAGCGTCTGCTTTTTTTTTTACTCTACAAGAAACTATTTTGAAATATAAAGAGCAATAGCAGTTCTATTTGGAAGTTTAAGTATGACACCCGGAACAAGTTTTTCAGAAGCCTCAATACCATTGAATGTTGCAACAGCACTAACATATGCACTATCCTTATAATAAGTATCACAGATAGAAGCTATAGTGTCTCCGTACTGTACGATATAATCTTCATATTCAATATCAAGTCCAGGCGTAAGGGTTATATCTTGTGTGCTCTTTTTAGTACTCGTAGTAGAACTTGTTTCAGTACTTACATTTTTATCTGATTCATCCTCTGATCCAGAACTATATGTAATGTCCCCTATAGATACAGCTTGTATAGTAGAATCAGAATAATTATATTCGTTAAGTTTATTATAAGCTAATACTCCAACCCCCACAACTAAAGTTATACCCGTAACTATACGCGTAACTTTATTGATAATCGGCTGCCTCAAACTAATTTGATATTTTATATAAGAAAGCCAACTGCTGTTTTTAGAAATCTGAGCTGCTTTTTTTAGGTCCACAACAAGCTGAGGTATAGAAGAATACACTCCCTTTTTACATTTTCCAAGCACTACGTGAAGAGCCTTATTATATTTTGCCTCTGCTTCAGCCTGAAGCATAGTAAAAATAATGTCACCAATATTTTTGAAAACAGCTAGTTTAGGATCTTGTTTATAGTCGGGCGCATGCTCAAAATTATATAATATATGTATGTGTCTATCGAAATCTATTAATATGTTTTCCGGTCTTATAACACTTGCAAGTATCTCTGGAGGAAGAGTAGATATTTTATCGATCTTCATAAGGATATATTCAAGAATTTTACATCTTTCATCGAAAAGTGTCGTACATACATTTTTATTAAATTTTTGTTTAATACTTTCAGCTTTGACATATTTAAATATAGAATAGAAATATTTTTCAGAAACGAAAAATTTTTCAAATTCACGGGGCTTTTCAGATTCATAAAAAGAAAAATATAATTTTTTAAATAGCGGTGTATTTTTATCGTCTAAGGGAATCTTATTTATTATATAAAGATTATCCTGAGTATTTTCTCCGCGATAAGCCACAGATACATCTACAAACTCACTACTGTGCAGGGTAGCCACAAGAGTATAATCCGAAGTTTTTTTAACATTTGACATATAAATTTAGCACCTTCTTTACATTGTAAAACGAGACAATTTTTTTTTCTTGACTTCAGTATTTTAGTCTAATATACTATATTATATAACAATTTGAGACAATAGTAAAGAGATATACAAATAAATCTTATTTAAATAATTGGTTTAGGAGGACATTTATGGTAAATCATAAGATTGATCAGAAATTTCACTTTAAGGGATCATCAAAAATAAAATTTAAAGAAAAAATATCCAACCTGTCTAAAATCTTAAAATTAAAGCAAATAGACCCGCGAATATTCTACGGTTCACTCACAATAATTGGTCTTATATTGGGATTTATTGTTCAGTATTATTTCAATAAGCCAAACTTCGGAACGTTTATTGATTCTGATATGGATCCTGCAGGTAATGTTTACGTACTTGGAGTAGAGGAGGACAAAGAACAGTATAAAATAACTAAAATAAAAGAAAACAGTACCACAGCCTATTCTATAAACATGGACAAATCAACTGATGAAATAGAATATTCCTATTCACATCTTGAAGCTGACTCCAAGGGGAATTTTTACGTTGTAAAACAGTCTAGAAACAAAGAAGCTATTGTTTCAGACATATCTGCTTATCCTATACTTGAGGAAACTGTTTTAATGTATGATACTAACGGGAACTACATAAAGCAAATTGCAAATGTGGACTTTGAAGATGATGTCTCTCCACCTACCAAATCGTATATAATTAAACTCCAAATTGTAGATCAGGCTATTACTTTGGTTGGAATGAGAAATAATATTTATGATATTATAACCGTAGATCCACTTGTAGATGAGAGTCCACAAAAAGTCAGGTCGTTTGAAGTAACCCCTACAACTGAACAAGCTGATAAAAACGTCGATTGGGTAGGTGATATAGCAGTATTATCCAACGGTAGAGTTTTATATTCCACATTAAAAGGTGAATTCTTTGCCATGGATAACCAAGGCGATTTCCTTGATTATACAAGCGTAATATCAAGGGATACCTCATCTTTAATAGGATTTAGCGTTGATTCAAGCGATAACCTTTATTTTACAGATGCTTTAAGCGGAACTTTCTACAGATTAAATACCAAAAGTATCAGCGCAGATAGTCTATATAAGCTGGGAAATGACATATCAGACGGAAATGAAATACTAATAAGCGATCTAAGAAGAATTTGGGCAATCGATGAAGATGACTACTATGCGGCTTCAAAGGATTTCACAAATCCATACCATGTAAGATTTGGGTCAAACTTTACATTAGTTTCAAACATACACGGACAATTTTTCCCATGGGGACTACTAATAATGATATTAACAGCTGCAGTATTCGTTGGAATTGTATGGGCTATAATGAAGATAAATAAAAAAGGTATTAAACGTATTCCTCTTTACATTAAAATAACGATATTTTTCCTTCCTGTATATCTTCTTGCTATGGGAGCTTTGCTATATATTAATACGTCAGATGCAGTAAGCAGCTATATATCCGTACTAAGAGCGGATCAAGATACAGGCGTTAAAATCGTAACAGATCACATAGATATAAATGACTATTTAAATGTACACCCCGTCTCAGATTACCTAACTTCAGGATATATAAGTTTAAAAAAATCACTGGAACAAGGATATGCAGACGTTGCAAGTAAAGTTGGAGACAGAAGTGATTATATAGTTACCTATTTCGTAGATTCAGATAAAATATATTCTTCACTTAACAGTAAATATGCAACAGCTTCTTCTTCCTATAACGAACTTAGATTTTCAAACCCTGATATGGTACCAAAGGGAACAGTCCTTGCAGACGTAATACTTGAAAGAGACGAACTTCAAACACTTTATAATGTATGGAACACACTAAAAGAAGCTGATAATAATACAGATTCTGCAAGAGCAATGTTTAGAGACGTACATGGCGATTTATCAGCTTCATTCGTAGCAATAAGAGACTCAGACGGAAATGCCGTCGGATTCGTGGGCAACTTCCTTGATGAACAGGTTCACAGAGAAAGCGAATTCTGGAACATTTTGCAACATTCAACATCAATCGTATTAATTACAGCCGTATTTATTTTTGCATACATGTGTTTACTCGTACAAAGAGTATTAAAACCTTTAAAGAAAATCGAAAAAGGCATAAACGCCGTAAGTAAGGGAGAATGGAATACAAGAATAGATATAGCCTCAAGAGACGAATTTGCAGATATTTCAAGTGCATTTAACTTAATGTCTGAAAGACTCGATAAATACACCTCTAACCTAACAATACTTAATAAAGAATACGTAAGATACGTACCAAAAGAATTCTTTAAATTGATGGGAAAAGATAGAATAACTCAAGTAAACCTTCATGACCATAAGAAAACAGAAATGAATATGATTTATCTTACATTTAATTTGTCAACAAAGGGGAACTATGATTTTGAAGACAAAAAAGAATTATTCGATATACTAAGCGAAAGTTTTGAAGAACTATTTAGAATAATAGAAAAAAACAATGGGCTAGTAGTTGAATTTGACGGTCTTGGAATAAAAACTCTGTTTCCAACCAGCGCACAAGATGCATTCAACGCTTCCGTACAATTTAAAGAAATATCTATAAGTGAAAAAATAAAGGAAAATATGAACATCACTTTAGGAGCCGGAGAAGTCATAATAGGAGTCGGAGGGGACGATACAAGACGCGGAGTAATCGTAGTTTCGGACGATATTATGCAGATAGTAAATATAGATAGTCACTTAAAAACTATCGGAGTAAATCATGTGGCCACAAAAAGCGTTATTGATAAACTTGAGAAAAATGTAAATTGTAATTATAGGTTTATCGGAAAACTAGGGAACGTATCTGACGAAGGATCAACAGATATTTATGAAATGATAGACATGACAAACGCTTATAAACGCGATTTATATATAAGTACTAAGGAGCTTTTTGAAAAAGCGGTAGAACTTTATATTGACGCCCAGTTTCATAAAGCAAGAAAAATTCTTTCCGACGTGCTTAGAATAAATGAAAAAGACGCCGTATCTATTTACTACTTGATAAAGTGCGACGAACAAATAAATCGAAGCGAATATTCATATGATAAGAAAAAATGGACAGGGTATTTAATAGATTAACTATACTAAAAATATAAGCGATAATCGCAAAGGGGTGAAAACATGATTTTAGGAGATATATTCTCAAGGGTTCTTTCTACCATACAGTCTCAAATAAATGGTATGACATCCTGGATGGTACAACTTCAAAATATAGGTACAAGCCTTGCCCAAAAAGTACAGCAAAAACTGCAAAAATTCATGCAAACCCTTACAAGCGACCCTAAAAGTAAAAATGATTATTGGAGAATCCTGGGATTATATTTTGCAAAGAAGTTAGTAATTATAGCAATTGTGGTATTATGCGTTCTAGGGTACTTACTAATTGAATTTGTATACCCTTGGGCAGAAGGAAAACTTTGGAGAGCAACAATAAAAATAGATAGTCCAAAATATTCGAGTTTTTCCGGAAAAGCAAAAGTAGTTGACTCAATGGGAGTCACAATATATGTGGGGGATATGTCGAATGGGGCTCCTGAAGGCTTTGGAAGTCAATATGACTCCGATGGAGTACTAGTATATAAAGGAAACTTTGTATCCGGCAAATACAGCGGTGAAGGTGAAACATATAGTTCAGATGGAATAATGACATATAAAGGTCAATTCGACAACAACAAAGCTCACGGAGAAGGACAACAATATAATACTACTGGGACCATAATATATACAGGTCAATTTTCCGTTGGACAAAGGTCTGGAACAGGAATAGAATATGATGCAAAAACAACCTTAAAAAAATACTACGGAGAATTTGCAAACGACACGCGTGAAGGAAATGGAATCGAATACGCCGATGATGGAGAAACAATAGTTTACGAAGGATCATTTAAAGCAGGAGTATACGACGGAACAGGTAAACTCTATGATTCTGGAATTTTATTGTATTCCGGGTCCTTTGCGAATGGTTTTTATAGCGGTGATGGAATACTTTATGATACGGATACAGGCGCTATGGTATATGCCGGGGAATTTAAGGAGGGCAAGTATGACGGTACAGGCAAATTATATGATATTGATACGCAAGTCGTGATATACGAAGGAGAATTCTCACAAGGTAAGCGACAAGGCTCCGGTACATCCTATGATAAACTCGGTTCGCAATATTTCGACGGTGAATTTAGAAGCGATAGCATTGATTATATTGCTTATTTAGGATCGAGCGTAGACGATGTAACAACTCAATTCGGACCAGAAAGCTACAGAGAAGAAAAAGATAATAGACTTATTCTTACATATCTAACTTTAGATGCATCAATAGTATTTAAGGTAGATTCCGAAAAAGGTGAATATGTATGTGAAAAAGTCTTATTGGGAACAAAAAATGACTTTATGGGTCTTGGCGCTCAAAGTACCGCCGTTGAAAGACAATCAGTAATGGGAGGGCCTCCTTTCACTTCGATCGATTTTAGCTGTCCTGACTACTATAGTACAGTATTTTCACATCTAGCCATAAATATAAACAATATTAAAAAGGTTCCAAGCGATAAATATATCATGGACAACTACTTTATAAGATTTTACTTTAACGACGGTAAAACAGAACTTAAATGCATTGAAATTTGTTCAATGTAAAATTAATTCGAAAAATAGTAAGGGGTGAACTTATAAATGAAAATAGCAAAAAATATTTTAAGAAATGTATTAATAATAGGTCTATCAGGTACGATAATTGCAGCCACACTTTACACTATAGCAAGCGCTACCGACAGCAGCTCAGACTCCACTGAAACACAATTAACAAGCGAAGAAATCGATAAAATAATAGAGGATCTAAAACTTACTACCAATATAGATAATATTCTTGAAAAACTAGATGAAATTATACAAAGAGCGGAACTCTCCGGTAACGATGCTCTTAAAGAATACGCAACGAATACAAAAACAGCATATGAACTACAAAAACAACTCGATACAGTAAATAGCTTAATAGAAGCTATGAAACAAAAAAATGAAGATATAAATACTCTCGATGAAGAACTTAAAAAAATACTTTCCGTAACAACAATCATTGAAGACCTACAAGGAGCAGTATCTGATGAAGCCCTTTTAGTCCTTGAATCTTTAACGGAAGACAACGTACAAGACCTTCAAGAAGTTTTAGCTGAAATTGAGGAAATAGTAGACCTTAATGACGTAAAATCTCTTTCTCTTAAAGAAAGAAGCTTACTTGATATATTAATGCTTAACGAAGTTATCAGTAACGATATGCTCGAAGGTGACAAACTTCAAGTTGCCAAAGAAGCTTTAGCTATAGCCGTAACAATACTTAAATCATATGAAAAGCAAAAATACGGAACTAGTGAATATGAAACTTTAGTAAGTAAATCCGAAGAATTTGCAAGTAAAGGCAAAAAATCAGAAGCTGTACTTCCTGAACAAGTAGTATTCTTTGACGGTTCATTTAATATGCAGTACGCGCCTATAATGTATGACGGACATATATTACTTGCCGTAAACGATCTATTCCAATACATAGATTCCACTATTGAATATATGTATAACAGCCCTACAATGATAATACAGTCCGAGGACAAAATACTTGAAATTACAAGCGGTAAAAACGTAGCATACCTTAATGATCAACCTATGAATATGAAAGTACCTGTTCTTAATATAAACGATACAATTTATATATCAGGAGAATTTTTTGCCGAAGCTTACGGGGTATCATATAGATACGTAGAAGACCAAGAACTACTGGTTTTCTACTATAACTTAAATCAATTAGAAAATCCGGCCATTCCAAACGAGATTAACAGTGACTAATTTTTAAATGGGAGTGTATAAAGTTAATGGCTAAGTATACAATAATAGCAGATATAGGTAAGGGACTAATAAACATGTTAAGAGATAGACTTGTGCCCGAACCAATTGATAAATCAGAAAGTATAGGTATATGCGAACCTAAGGAAAGGGGTGGATATATAGTTGGAGTACACCCTTATGACATTAAAGAAGATACAAGCGGACAACATCAAGAAAAGGTTGTGCTTCCAGACGGAAGCGTACAAGAGCCACCGGCAAAAATAGAACTTTATTACATGATATCAGTATGCAGCAAAGCTGAACTCGATACGAAAGCCGTAGATGAAGCAAGAATAATAGGCAAAATAATTCAAATTTTTAAAGATAATCCTACTATCCCCGCAAGATACATGCCAAGCTCTACAAATGAGCCTATGGAAAACGTGCCGATAAGTCCACTCCCACTTAATATGGAAGAAAAAGTAAAAGTATGGACTATGTTTGGGGAATCGTATAAACTATCCGTCTTTTATGTAGTAGGTCCAATTGCCATAGACTCCGAAGTTATTCACAAACCTAGAAGAAGAGTTGAAACTGTACTTCTTAATAGTTCTCAAAGACTTCCAAGAAAGATCGTACAATTTGAAACAAGAATTAAGGAAGAAGAAATCGACGATGAATATACAGAACATAACGACGAAAAAGATGAAGACACCGGAGATGATTCTGGCAGCGATGACCTCGGTGGAGACGACTTAGGCGGTGATGACCTCGGTGGAGACGACTTAG
>CAYQCM010000056.1:0-4345 GCA_964416045.1 uncultured Eubacteriales bacterium
TCACTATCAATATGATTTTGATTTAAATCCTTATTTCTTTCTATAATTTTAAATTTCTCTGAGTGATCTTTATTGCTATGTTTACTTACTGCGCTACTATATAATCTAATAACAACGCTTAAAATCAACAAGACGAAAAATACTACTATTATACCTGTTAAAATAACAACCATAGATAAAGAAAATAGATTCATAAAACAAATACCTTCCTTCAAGTTAAATTAAAATTTATTATAAAAGTATTTTTTATACCATTCAAATTAATAATATATTTAGTTGATACTTAAATATTTTATATACAAAAAATTTTGAGTATATGATAGAATTTGATGTAGATTAAATTTGGAGATGATAATAAAAATGTTAGTAAAAAAAGAATATAAAATATGTCCAGGAGTAAACCTTACATGTATTCCGTCGAAAAAATTTAAAACCGTAAAATTATCTTTTACTATGTTTACTCCTCTTAATTTTGAAACGGCTTCTAAAAATGCGATTATACCTGAACTTTTAACAACATCATGCAAAAAATATCCTTCTCTTTCATCTATAAGCAAGTGTTTAGACAATTTATATGGTGCAGATATTTCTTCAGGAGTAGATAAACATGGCGATGTTCAAGTATTGACGGTATCATCATCGTGCATAAATAATGAACTGACATTTGAATCACATAATGATATATTATTTGAAATTTCTAATTTATTATGCGAAGTAATATTCAATCCACTTGTGGATGAAAATGGATTTATAGATAAAAATGTTTCTCAGCAAAAACGTCAGCTTATAGAAATAATCGAATCAGAACTAAACGATAAAAGATCATATGCAAAGTACCGCTGTGAACAATTAATGTGTAAGGACGAAAAATTCGGAATAAATAAATACGGAACAATCGAAGACGTTAAAAAAATAACAGGAAAAGAAGTTTTAAAGGCGTGGGAAAATCTATTACAAACTTCCCGAATAGAAATAATGGCCATAGGAAATACAGATCCAAATCTTATAAAAGAAGTCTTTGAAAAATATTTTTCAAATATCAAAAGAAAAAGTATAGTAGAATGTAAAACTGAAGTTATAAGAGAAGTAAAAGAAGCCAAAACATATAATGATAAAATGGATGTTACACAATGTAAATTGGTTATGGGATTCAGAACAAATTCTGCTGGAGATGATATAGACGTACCCGCAACAAGACTAATGATAGCATTATTAGGTGGTACTCCAAATTCAAAATTATTTTTAAATGTTAGAGAAAAACTTAGTCTTTGCTACTACTGTTCTTCAAGATATGATAAACAAAAAGGAATTATGTTAATAGAAAGCGGGGTAGAGGAAGCTAATATAGAAAAAGCAAAAGAATCTATTTTAAGTCAAATAGAAGATATAAAAGCCGGAAACTTTAGTAAAGATGACGTAGACGCTACAAAAATGTATTTATCTCAAAGTTTCAAAAAAATAAATGACAGCTTAAATTCTCTAGATGATTGGTATATATTGCAAACATTTTCAAAACTTACAAAATCTCCGGAAGAAGTTATAGAGGAAATTAATAAAGTTACCGACAACGAAATAATTAAAGCAGCAAATAAACTTTCTCTTGATACAATATATATATTATCTAAAAAAATTAATGAATAAAAAAATGGTATGAAATAATTATGACTTTAGAAACAGAAAGATTAATATTAAGATTTTGGAAAGAAAGTGACGCCAAAGATTTATTTGAATTTGCTAAAAATCCACTCGTAGGACCTATTGCTGGTTGGCTGCCGCACACGAGCATAGAAAACAGTAAGGAAATTATAAATAGTGTACTTTCTGAAAACGAAACTTATGCCGTTGTATTGAAAGAAGAAAATAAAGCAATAGGAAGTATAGGTCTTAAAATAGGTAACAAGAGTGATTTTGGTATTTCAAAAGATGAAGCAGAATTGGGATACTGGGTTGGCGCACCTTCCTGGGGACAAGGTTTAATTCCCGAAGCATCACGAAAAATCATACAACACGGTTTTGAAGATTTAGATTTAAAAGTTATATGGTGCGGATACTATGATGGAAATTTAAAATCCAAGCGTGTTCAAGAAAAACTGGGATTTATCTACCATCATACAAATAAAAATGTATATTGTCCGCTGGTTAAGGAAACAAGAATAGAATACGTGTTCTACCTAACAAAAGAACAATGGAAATTAAAAAATATATTTTAATTTTGATATTAACTTAATTTTAGAATAGAGGAGAGGTACTAGTAATATGAAACCTGTAGAAGTAAAAAGTGAAACTTTAGATGAAAAGTATTTTTATATGAAGCACCCATCAGGACTTGATATTTATGTATATCCAAAAGAAGGGTATAGTTCAACGTATGCGATATTTGGTACGAAATTTGGATCAATAAATAATAAGTTTAAAATGATAGACGGAGATATTAAAGAAGTCCCGGATGGAATAGCACATTATTTAGAACATAAGTTATTTGAGGGGAAAGATACAGACGCATTTTCTGAGTATGCAAAAACAGGAGCATCTGCAAATGCATTTACTTCTTTTGATAAAACAGCGTATCTTTTTTCCTGTACGGACAACTTTGAAGAATCTTTAAAAATACTTCTTGATTTCGTACAATCTCCATATTTTACAGAAGAAACAGTAAAGAAAGAGCAAGGAATTATTGGTCAAGAAATAAAAATGTATGAAGATAGCCCTGAATGGAATGTTTTATTTAACCTGCTAAATGCAATGTATCATAATCATCCCGTAAAAACAGATATAGCAGGTACGGTAGAGTCAATTGCCAAAATTACTCCTGAACTCTTATATTACTGTTATGAAAATTTTTACTCTCTAAATAATATGTCATTATGTATAACCGGTAACGTAGACTCTGAAAAAATTTTTCAAATAATAGATCAAGATCTAAAATTTAGAACCTCAAAAAACTTCAAACCTGAAAGTATATTTCCGGAAGAACCAAAAGAAGTTGTAAAAAAATACGTATCTAAAAATTTTGAAATCGCATCACCAATATTTAATTTTGGATTTAAAGAGGATATAACCAACGTAGAGGTAAATTCAGAATATCTAGCCTATATTGATGTAATTCTTTACTCCATAGCTTCTAAATCATCAAGAATGTATGAAAAGCTTTTAAACGAAGAACTAATAAATACGTCATCATTCTCATACGAATATTTTCATGGTCCAAACTACGCTTCAATAATCTTTTCCGGAGAATCTAAAGATCCTAAAAAAGTGTCGGAAATAATAACAGAGGAGATAAAAAATCTTCATAAAAATGGTCTTGACAAAGACATGTTTGAAATATCAAAAAAATCACTATACGGACAAAACATTTCTATATTTAACAGTATGCCAAGTATTGCAAACATACTTCTTAATTTTTCTTTTTCAAACAGAAAATTTTTTGACTATATTACCAATATTTCAAAAACAAATATAGATAACGCAAACAAAATATTCGATCAAATACTAAATCCTGAATATACTTCCTTGTCAGTAGTAAATCCGCTATGATCTATAACGTCTCTTTTCCAAGACTTGGAATAAATATGAAAATAAACCCTATAGCAGTTACTATAGGGAATATAAATATATATTGGTATGGAATATTAATAGCTTTGGGAATTTTTCTAGCAATATTATATACGTCAAATAGAACTCAAGATTTTAAAATAAATAAAAATAAGTACCTCGACACTATCTATATAAGTATAATATCAGCAATTATTTTAGCTCGTCTATATTACATTATATTTTATCCAGGGGATTATTATAAAAATAATCCCTCAAAATTATTTAATATTTTTGAAGGCGGAATTGCTATATATGGGGGCATAATAGGTGGAATAATTGGCGGGATAGTAGTTTGTAAATTCAACAAAATAAATATAAATTCAGCTCTAGACCTATCGTCTTTAGGATTGTTAATAGGTCAGACCATTGGAAGATGGGGAAATTTTATTAATCAGGAAGCATTCGGAACTGTTACTAGTCTCCCATGGGGAATGATGAGTGAAAAAACAAACTATAAAACTGTACATCCATGTTTTTTATACGAGTCAATTTGGTGCCTTATAGGATTTATATTTTTACATATATACAGCGAAAATCGCAATAGGAAACCTTTAAATATATTTTTAATATATGCAGCGTGGTATAGTATTGGAAGATTATTTATAGAAGAAATCAGAACAGATAGCTTAATGTTTATGAACTTTAAAATATCACAAATATTATCTGTAATAATATTAATACTTTCATTATCAATATTGTTGATTAAAAACTCTAAATGCAAAAAATTTTATACTTAAATGTCTAAATC
>CAYQCM010000056.1:4445-7761 GCA_964416045.1 uncultured Eubacteriales bacterium
TATTGTTGATTAAAAACTCTAAATGCAAAAAATTTTATACTTAAATGTCTAAATCCTTTAAATCTATAAATTCAAATGAACTGAAGAATGGTTTAAGAGTGTCAACTATAGATCTGACCCCGCCTTTTACATAACTCTCCACATTAAGCACCAATATAGGGTCATGAACACTTTTTCTCAGTAAACACCATCCTTCTTGCCACCTTGAATTAAATTTAAGCCTTACGCCTTCTAAATTGTTTTCAATAAATTCACAATTTTTTAAAGTCTGATAATAACTCTTTAATTTTGATAAAATTTTAGCAGACAATTCTTCAGGATTATTACCTTTAACTTTGATTCTTAATTCTGCTTTTTCTTTTGAATCAACAAAACCTTCTAAAAGATTACTTATTATTTTTCCCTGTTTTTTCAAATTCACAAGTTCAGTAATAATTAAACAAGCTAAATATGCACCATCATCTACAAAATTATTATTTTTAAAAGCAGCATGTCCGGAAGTTTCTATTGCTAAATAACAATCTACCCCGGAATCATTAAACTTTCTGGCAGCTGATATTATATTATTATACCCTCTTTTAAATCTAAATTGATTTCCTCCTAAAGAAGAGATAAATTCTTCAAGTTTATCTGAAGTAACAGAATCTGTAACAATCATAGACCCCGGATATTTTTTAAGAACTATACAAGATACAAGTGCTATTAATCTATTATTATTAATTTTTAATCCTTTAGAATCAACAAATCCAACTCTATCAACATCTGTATCGAAAATTATACCTAAATCAGCTTTTGAATCAAAGGTAGCTTTTATTATAGACTGCATAGCTTTTTCATCTTCAGGATTAGGAATATGATTTGGAAAATTTCCATCCGGATTTAAAAACAAACTTCCCTGAGTATCTGCTCCTAACTTTTGTAATATTTCTTTTGCAAAAAAACCTCCCGCACCATTACCCGCATCTACTACAATTTTAAGACCTTTTAAAGGTTTACTATCCTCATTACAATCTAATTCATTGCAAATAAATTTCACAAGCTTATTGCAATAATAATTCATTATATTTATAGTCTTAACGTCACCCTTATTATTGGGAATATCCACAGCAGTATTTCTTTGGCATATTTCTAATATCTCTTTTACATTTAAACCTGAAAGGCCTCCATCTGCAGTAAAAAACTTCATACCATTTCTATTAGACGGGTGATGACTAGCGGTAATTTGAATGGCAGCAGTGCATGAAAGAGTAGCAATAGATGCAAACACAGCAGGAGTAGACGTTAAAGAACAATCATATACCTTAATACCCAACGAGCGTAAAGAATTTATAATCACAGTCTTCATACGAAAAGCTGATACTCTAGAATCATGGCCTACAGCAACTATCATTGAAGGATATGGTAAAGCTGTTTTTTCATATAGCCATCTTGCAAAACCATATATTATTTTTTGAACTACTTCATTTGTAAGATTAATTTTTTCATCCTTAATAGAATCGGTTGCAACTCCCCTTATATCAGATCCACTTAAAAATTGTTTCCAATATCTGTTCAGCATATACTATACAACCTTTCCAAAATACAACTATATTAGCATCAACATTTATATTAAATTATTATATCTATAATGTACAATTTTATCAAGTAAATACACTATAGAATTTAATCTACAGTAATGATATAATTTCAGAGGCAAATTATAAATATAATAAATTAACAAGTTTGGAAGTGCTATAATCTTTGAATAAGATAAAAAATTTTTTTATAAGTAAACTTAGAAAATTTTCACCTGTACAAATTATAGTTTTAAGTTTTTTACTTTTAATATTATCAGGTACAATACTTCTATCCATGCCAATATCCTCAAGCGGTATGAGAAAAATAACAGTTTTGGACGCCCTATTTACATGTGTTTCATGCTGTTGCGTTACGGGAGTACCTTTATTTGATACATGGACAAATTGGTCGGTATTTGGACAAATCGTAATTCTGTGCCTAATACAAATTGGAGCATTAGGACTGGTCTCCTTTACAACAGAGTTCACCCTTATATTTAGAAAAAAACTAGGACTTAGGAACGTTAAAATATTTCAAGAAGGAGTGGCAGGAGATATATTTGATGTACCTCGGCTTATCAAAACCATATTTTTATCAACAATGTTATTTGAATCAATTGCTATACTTCTTTTATGCATTAAATTTGTACCAAGATATGGTGTATATGGAATATGGGTGTCAATATTTTTATGTATATCTGCGTATTGCAATGCGGGATTCGATATTACTGGATTTATAAGTCCAAATGAAAGTTGTGCTGTATTTAATAATGACTTCTTTTCATTAACAGTTATAGCATTATTATCTTTCATAGGAGGATTAGGATTTGTAGTTATAATTGATATATATAACTACTTTAAAAACCGGAATCATAATTCATCACTTAGTTTACAAACTAAAATCGTATTAAAATCTTCTTTTTTTATAATTATCAGTGGTACAATTATATTTTTTCTTTTAGAAGGAAACAACACCATGAAAGATTTTTCAATTATTAAAAAAATATTTATATCATTTTTTCATTCTTCATCCCAAAGAACATCGGGATTCACTGCGGTAAGAGTAAATGATCAATATAATTTGACAAAGTTTATAACGATGTGTTTCATGCTTATAGGAGCATCCCCGGCTTCTACCGGCGGAGGTATTAAAACTGTTACCATAGTTGTAATTATATATACAGTTCTCAATACCCTCAGAGGAAGAGAAGATAATATAATTTACGGTAAAAAAATAAGTAGTGCAACTACATACAAAGCAATAACGATAGCCGTAATGTTCCTATCTTGTACACTATTGGGCGCCACAATGATATATACTCTGGATTTTGATAAAAATTTCCCCACAATAGATATATTTTATGAGGTTGTATCCTGCATTTCTACAACCGGATATACATCAGGAATAAGCCCCATTTTATCATCTGCTTCAAAATTAGTTTTAATATCTTTAATGTTTTTTGGAAGAGTTGGACCAATTTCCATTATAATATCTATAATAGAGAATAACAAAAATCAAAAAAACGTAGTCTTACCGGAAGAAAAGGTTATCCTTAGTTAAGAGGATAATTTTTTTATTATATGATTATTAATTACAAAATACAGCAAATTAAGTAAAAATTAATCTTGACAATTAACAAAAAATGTTTATAATGTGATAATAAAGTTAGATAAAATTTTATCTATGCTTTATATTATGAAAAAAAAAACAAAAAAGTGATGAAAATGTTAAAAAACGAAGCAGAAATTATACAAAAAAT
>CAYQCM010000057.1:0-7545 GCA_964416045.1 uncultured Eubacteriales bacterium
CAAAAAGGTTTTCCGAATTTGTATTTTGTATACTGCTGTTTTCTTTATTACATCCTGCCGTAAATAAAACTATTAGGGCAATAATTAACGGCAGAAACTTGAATTTTTTCAAAATACTACCTCCATTAACATTTACATAACCATCTTAATATATAGTTGATAAATTTTATCATATTAAAATTAAAAGTACAATAAATAATATTATTATGTTTTATCTTTAATTAACTTTTCTGATGCGGCTAATTTTACGCAAAGGCAAAATACATCCATAGCTATTCCCAGCTCTTTTATATCAGGATACGATGGAGCTATTCTTATATTGCTATCATTTGGGTCAATGCCATATGGATATGTTGAACCGGCACTTGTGAGTTTTAATCCTGCTTCCTTACAGTATCTGACAGTTTCTTTAGCACATCCGCTTAGTGTTTCAACGCTTATAAAATATCCTCCTTTGGGATTGGTCCATGAGAGTATGGGGTTATTGCTAAAATTATCATTAAATTTATTAATGACTAAACTAAATTTCGGGCTTAATATTTGAGCATGTTTTTTCATATGATATTTAAGTATATTTATATTTTTAAGGAACCTATAATGTCTTAGCTGATTAAGTTTATCGTAACCTATAATTTTAAATGAAAATCTTTTTTTTAGTTTCTCAAGATTTTCTCCTGTGCAAGCAACGGCTGAAATACCTGCTCCCGCAAATGTTATTTTTGATGTTGAACAAAACATTATTGGTAAATTACATGAATTATATTTCTCACACTCCTCAAATATATTTAGCAGTTTTTCTTCATGATTTGTTAAATCATGAATAGCATAAGCATTATCCCAAAATATTCTAAAATCATTAGCTGCAGGTTTAAGTTTTGCAAATCTCGTAACTACTTCATCTGAATATGTTATGCCTTGCGGGTTTGAATATTTAGGTACGCACCATATTCCTTTAATGGTACTATCGTTTTCGACTAATTTTTGAATTTCGTCCATGTCCGGACCGTCTAAGTTCATTTTAATAGGGATCATTTTTATTCCAAAATATTCAGTAATACTAAAGTGGCGATCATATCCTGGAGATGGGCATAAAAATTTAATATCTTTTTGCTTAATCCACGCAGGGTCTTTTGAAGTACCATGGGTCATAAAGTGTGATATTGTGTCAAACATTAAACTAAGGCTTGAATTTCCTCCTATTATTATATTATTTTTGTTAATTCCCATAATCTGGGACATTAACTCCCTTATTTCACTTATACCGTCTAATATTCCGTAGTTTCTGCAATCAATGTTTTCTTCGGAGAAGTAGTTTGAGCTACTGCTTATTGTATCGAGCATACTCATAGATAGGTCTAATTGCTCGGGGCTTGGTTTGCCTCTTGACATATCTAAATTAAGATTTAATTTTTTAATGTTTTCATACTCTTTTTTAAGACTTGAATTTATTTCAAGCAGTTGAGTTTTGTTTGACTTCATAAAGTTATACATTATTAGTTTCCCCTTTTTAGGTTTTCAATTATAAATTATAGAAAGATTAAGTAATGAAAATTTGTTTAAGATTATTTCTTCTTAATAATATATAATAATACATAGATATTTTCCAATATAAAAAAATATCATTTATTTTTAGGCGTCAAAAAAATCTAAATAAAAAAAATTTTTAAATATTTACATTATAAAACATCTAATTACCCTTTTATGAGAAAATTAACTTATGAATGATTGATGCTATGTAAATTTACTTGAATAATTTTTAAAATAGATAAATTTACTTACCTAAGATTAAATATATTGGTAGTTCGAATTATTTAATTTTTTATAAATTTATGTATAATAAAAGTTGATACAATATTTTATGGAGAGAATGAACTTGAAAGAAATACAAATATATACGGATGGAGCATGTAAAGGTAATCCCGGCCCCGGAGGGTGGGGTGCGGTACTTAAATATAATGGTCATAGAAAAGAAATTTCCGGATTTGCTGCTAATACTACGAACAACAGAATGGAGATATTAGCAGTAATAAAGGCTTTGGAGGAACTTAAAGAGCCTTGTAATGTTGATATATTTAGTGATTCCCAATACGTATGTAATGCGGTAAATAAGGGATGGGCAAAAAAATGGAAAAATAATAATTGGATGAAAAATAAAAAAGAAAAAGCTTTAAATTCTGACTTGTGGGAAATATTTTTAAAACTTTTAGAGGAACATAATGTTAATTTTATCTGGGTTAAAGGACATAATGGAAATGAAGAAAATGAAAGGTGTGATAGACTGGCAGTTTTAGCCATACAAGAAAATATATTGAATTATGATTAAAAATATTGGCTTTTGTTTAATAAAATGTTAATATAATGATATGATAAATTAAAAAATTTGAAGGACATATAAATGGCATTACATAGAAGTGAAATCTTTAGAAGTTATAGAAGGCGAAATAAGACAAGAAATACAAGATCGTACAGTTCATAATACTTTGGAACTAGTCGGGATGTTAGCCGATAGAGCAAGAATTTGTGCAGAAGTTGGTAGAAGAATAGTTGATAGAAACAGTAATATTCATGATTTAGAAGTTCAGAACCAAGGCTTTCAAGACGAATTGTTGCAAATTCAAGCCCGTAGAGCCGATCTACAAAATCAGATTGGAGATTTAAATCGTTTTATTGAACTTATGACTAATAGGCAAGTATTATTCAACGAGATATTAGCAGCTTCCGGAAGTAAAAAAGATATCCGTGATGCAGTTCAAAACACATTAGCTCGAATAGAAGCGGACTACCAATTAAGAATAAATAATCTTAATGAAAGAATACGTCAATTAGAGCACGAACAAGAATAAAATTATACTTAATAGAATTAAAAAATATCATTAATCTAGCTAAATACATATATAAATTAATTTTGGAATATGTATTTATAGCTAGATTAAAATTTTTAGGAGGACATTTATGGATAAAGAATCATTTAATTCCATGGTTGAAAAATACAAAAGTGAGTTGACGAAATATTTAAAAAAAAATAAAATTTCTTCAGAAAATAAGGTTACTGATAAAGAAAACAATGTATTGCAAGATATTAAAAAGGACACTAAGGAAACTAAAACCGAAAATATTATTGGAGAAAATATAACATATGAAGAATTTATGAATGATAATCCCAAAAAGGGATATTTAACAGTAAAAACATTTTGTGATGATAATGTGCCTTTAGATGGTATCAGAGTCAGAATAAAGAAAAATTTTTCAGATGGAGAAAGAATATTTTTCGATGGGTATACTGACGAGGAAGGCAATATCTATGACATATTATTACCGGCCTCGGATCACACGGCTATAGAGGAATCAGATCAAAATGGTTGTCCACACACAGTCTATGAGGTTGAAACTTCTCATGAAAATTATGGTACGAGTTGTGCAGATACTGTAAAATCTTTTGGTCATATAGATTCAATATATCCTATAAAAATAATTTTACCAAGTAAGGAATAAAATATCTAATTATTAATGAACATTATGGATTTTTTTACATATTATATCTTAGGCAAGTACCAATTATGTACATCCAGAACTTCCCCTATTGCATATTTATCAAACTACTAATATGATATTATTATAGACCTTTTAATAGTAGTACTAATACATGAGGGGGAGGTAGATCCTTTTGGTCATTGAACAAATAAACGGAAAAAAACTTTTAATAGTTTTGGAAGAAAAAGATATGGATGAGTTAGGGCTTACATATGAAAGTATTTCTTGGAGTAATCAGAAGTCTAGAGAGATTATGGCTAAACTCCTTACACTTGCTAAAATAGAAACAGGTTTTTCTATAGAGAACTATAAATTATCAATTGAAACTTTGCCACAATTTAATGGCTGTATTATAATATTTACTCTTGCAAGTGATAGTTATAAAGAGAATATCGGAGAAAGAAATAAAACTTATTTAAATAGGGCAAAATCGAATACTATGATATATAAATTTGATAATTTAGATGATATTTTAAAAATATGTAAACAATTATATAATTTATATGAATCAGAAACTTATAAGAGTGATGTTTATACATATAAAAATGAATACTATTTGGTAATACATACTTATGAGGAAATAAAAAAACCAGTTTATATAATGCTAAGTGAATACGGAGATATGCTTAAGCAAAATAAAATTTTTATTTCCTATTTAGATGAGTACGGAGATATTATAAAAAAAGACGATGCTGTTGTAAGCATTGGAAAATATATGTAATAAATTTAATGTAAAAAAGTGTTCAAGATCTCCTATTATCTTGAACACTTTGTTTTATTCTTCTTGAAGATTATGCCATACGTTTTGTACATCATCATCTTCTTCTAAAATATCAATCAAAGTTTCTAATTTAGATTTAATATCGTTATCAGATATTTGCATATAGTTATCAGGAATCATTTCTATTTGAGCTGAGATACATTTATATTTGTTATCAATAAGTTTTTGGTACACTTCATATAATGTTTCTCTTTGTGTTATTATTACTGATTCGTCGTCTTCAAAATTAAAATCTGTAGCACCATAATTTATAGCGTCTTCCATTATTTTGTCTTCAGAAAAGTTTTCATTTTTAACTATGATTATCCCTTTTGGAGAAAACATAAATGATACGCATCCTGTAGTACCTAAATTTCCACCATATTTGTCAAAGTAGTATCTAATATTACTTGCGGTACGGTTTCTGTTATCTGTGAGGGTTTCTACTATAAATGCTATTCCTCCGGCTCCGTAGCCTTCATAAGTAATAGTTTCATATTTATTACCGCTGTCTTCACCGGCTGCCTTTTTGATTATTCTTTCGATATTTTCGTTTGGTACGTTATTAGACTTTGCTTTTGCGATGCAGTCCTTTAATTTTGAATTTGACGCTGGATCAGGACCTCCCTCTTTTACTGCTACAGATAGTTCTCTACCTATTTTAGTAAAAATTTTAGCTCTTTGAGAATCCGTCTTTTCTTTTTTTCTCTTAATAGTACTCCACTTAGAATGACCTGACATTTTTAAAAAATCCCCCTATATTTTATATTATCAAAATATTTATAAACTAGCATAATTTCTTAATTTTTTAATCATATTCTCATGTTCTTGAGAAATACTATCTATTTGATTTAACAATTTATTATCTAATATTTCTAGAATTTGAGTAGAATAAAATTTTTGTTCTTCTTGGCTTTCTAGATTTTCTATTCTATCATAAGTAATGAGAAGTGAATAGTTTAGAAGCCAATTTTTTCTTTCTGTATATCCCTTTGACATATAATCATCAATAAGATATTTGGAAATATTTATTACAGAAGACATTCTTTTTTTCGTAACAATTGAATGTATAGCAGAGGTCTGTCTGTTTACTCTATAATGGTAAAATATTTCTGGAACTAGTGTAACTGTTTTAGCACAGGGAAATACTGTAACTGTAAACAAACTGTCTTCACCAAGTTGTATGTCTTCTTTGAATAAAATATTATTATCAATTATCATAGATCTTCTGTATATTTTATTCCAAACGGTATCTCCGCCCGTATTATTTTCATCGATCGCTTCAAACCGTTGGTTATGGTATACTTTACCTTGTAATTTTTTATGGCTGGTTTGGTCGGGAAAACATATAAAATCAAATACTGCTATATCCGCGTTATTTTGACTTATAGATTCCATACATTTTTCATATATATTTAAATCCAGAAAGTCGTCGGAATCCACGAAAGTTATGTAATCTCCTTTTGCCATTAGTATACCCTTATTTCTAGTAGCAGACACGCCTTTATTTTCTTGTTCAACTATAATAATACGATTATCTTCTTTCTGATATTCTTTCAAAATATTTAATGAATTATCTGTTGAACCGTCGTTTATACATATTATTTCTATATCTTTATATGTTTGATTAATTAAACTATCTAAACATTTTCCGAGATATTTCTCTACATTATAAACAGGAACGATGATTGAAAGGCTTTTTTTAGATTCAAAGTTTGTGCTGCAACTTGATAATTGTAGTATACTTGTTATACATATAAAAAATGTTAAGATATATACCAAAATTCTATTTTTTTTCACCGTTTTACTCCTTATTAATAAAATAAATATAATTTTACTTTTATAATTTACCACATTAAATGGAAAAAAGGAATAAAATATTTTTAGATACCTATATCATATTATGGCTAATGATTAATGTGGTTAGGTTATACTTTTTTATATATAAAAAATCTGCTATTTTAATTAATTTCTTTTTTTTAATCTTCATATCCAGATAATTCTGTAATATTTTCAAGGTCACCACACTTCTTAAATAGTCTTTTCCTCCGTCAATGACTACTTTCCCGCATTTACACCATTTGAAATCATGTTGATAAGTGCTTTCAATTATATCTTTGCAATGATTACATTTTATTCTGTTTCTTATTATTATTTTCCGCATTAAATTTGCTCCTTTTCCATGTTTGGGCATTAAAAAAACCGCCTTTTACAGCGGTTTTGAGAAAGTAGGTCGGTTGACTTTTCCGACATCTCCTAACATGTGAGCGATACATGGGCGGTGGCTGCCTGTTCCACCCTCTAATCCCTTTTTTATTTTAAACACAAATGTCCTCCATTGGGTCACATCACATATTTACATATGAAGAGGTGCAGGAGGTCCTAACACTATTATTATACTATATTATAAAAAATTTTCAAATTATTATTCGTCATAATGTGAACGACAAATTAGTATTTCGATAGTATCATGTTCTACAAAATAGACCAGCCTGTTGTATTCATCAATTCTTCTACTCCAACAGTCTTGATAATCATATTTTAATTTTTCTGGCTTACCTATTCCTTCATAAGGACTACGGTCAATATCTTTAATTAATCTGTTAATTTTTTTAATGTCTTTTTGTCCTGTGTTTGCCAATAAATGTAATCTTCCCACGCTGCATCAGACTATGTCTTTTTCACTCAAAAATTTCCTCCTCTTGATCTTCTATAAGTTCGTGTTCAACACCTTTTCCTGCTTTTAATTGCTTATACGCTTCTTCAAGTCTTGATTGAGTTGTGCTGCTATAAAAAGGATCATAATCTTTAACTTCAAAAGGAATTTTCTTTTCTCGAAGCATAGTTCTTATAAAGATATTTACTGCTACACTTGCATTCATACCCATTCTTTCACAAAGATTATTAAAACTTTCTTTTACAGGTTCTTCAACTCTTACACTTAAATTAGAATATATCATAAAATCACACTCCATAACATTTTATATTATTATAATATTATATTATGTGATATTTGTCAAATTTTATACTACAAAATTTATTGATCTAAGTTATATAACCATTCTTCTTAATTAAATTAAAACTATTGTTTAAGTTTTGCATATAGTTAGAAAAAGCATATTCCATAGCGTCTAGAACGTCTATGTTTACGCTACCATTGTCAAGTCTAATATTGTCTTTGTTTTCTTCCTATACTGCACTTGATAGTGCTTCGATTACCTCTTTGCAACTGCTGTGAACCTTAAATCTATTTG
>CAYQCM010000058.1:0-7370 GCA_964416045.1 uncultured Eubacteriales bacterium
TATTTGCTGTAACCACACCTGTGCCCACCGAGCACAAGTTCGCCGCAAAGATGAACTCGATCTACTTGTCCATGTGCGATAGCAATGCTTCCGAGCACGAACTGACCGAGAAGTAGTTACTCATCATTTCGTACAGGGGGCACTACCAGTAAGCCGAACATAGACTGCCGAACACATCCAAAAAGATGGGTTCGGCATCGAAACTAGCATCCCAAAAAGTGGCGCAATTCCGCACTCTGACATACAAACGAAAAACTACACTATCATCCTGAATTACATACCTATCACATCCCTTTAGCCAACCATCATCATCATAAGTAGAGGGCAGGGGTATTCTCTTAACTTCCGCAATAAAAAGATGATTTTTAGCTATTTAAGCAACGATAAAAAGCTAATTGATGGAGAATCTCATCATGAAATATTGATTGCTATTGCAAGAAAAATCGCACATGCAATCTATGCAATGCTCTCAAAACAGGAACCCTATTGGTTGGATATCGTTAATACAAAACAAGCAACTTCGCCAAGGCGAGGGAGGAGCGCTAGAGACAACGGTATCAAGACGACCTGCCTGCGGCACCGCCGACGCTGATCGGCGGTGCCATTTCGGCTGGCCACCGTTACCAATCCGAATTACTAGGAAACTTCTCAAACTAACGCCCAGGGTTTAGATTAAAGTTTCAATGAAGGTATGCAAGGACACAAACAAACAGCGGACCATCTTCGAGCGGCTAGGTCACGAGCCTCCCATCACGTCATAACTTGCCGGGAATTCAGGTGGAAAAAGCAAGGCGATACAAATCTCTATGTCAACGGTGGTTTAACATAGAGTTAAGGAAATGCTGATCGATTCATTCCGCCCGTCTCCGGCTCATGCCACGCCCATGAGTACGAAAGCGAAAAGGAGGCAGCGCGCTGCGCAGATAGGTCTTCTTTTTCCTTGAAATTGATTTCCCCATTAAACCAGAGAGAAACTCAGTAAATCTTGTATTGTCGACGATTTCAACACCCTTGACTGTACTTTGGATATACGAGACTGCATCTACCTCATCGCTTGGATAGCGCCGAAAAGCTTCGTTAAGGCTACTGAGAAACAATATGCGATCGGTTACTGTCGCTAGTTTTTCAAAAGAGTAGATGCTATCGTAATACATGCCACAAGAGCAGTATAGTGAATCGTACGCATTCCTATTACCACAGCAACACCGCCAACTCGGATCGAATTGATAATCCGGAGGCGGTCCTCCAAAAGATATAACAGCACACCCTAAATCATCGTAGTTTTTTTCCGAAGAGATCTCGCTTAGATACTCTGAAAGATAGCGAGAGCCATCACGAGAACATGCATAAGACACAAGGGCGTATGGATGCATAATCCCACCAGCGGGGGCATCGCTATTCGGGTAATACAAAACCCCTCTTAACCCATCTGTTGTCAGAATGAATCCCCGGCATTTATCCAATTGCCATCTATGTAAGTCGATTCTTTCGACGGCATCTCTATCGATCACAGTTCTTGTGGCTCCATCGGGCAACCCTCGTTCACGGCTTCCAATGCGGACATATCCGTCTTCGCGTACTTCGAATATTGCTCCATCCCCGATCTGTCCCGTGACACAGCGGCCCTTGCAAATTGCTACAAACAGAAGAGTACATGCGGCCTTACCATAGCATGACTCACCAACCGCTTCGATAATTGCCGACTGGCATTCGCTAATTACTTCTTTTTCGCCAACTTGTCCCGCGTATAGTCTTTCAAAGACATCCTTGGACAAGAGGATGGATGTGATGGCAGATACAACCGAAGAAGCTCCATCTTGCGACTGCTCCAACGAACCCAATCCGTCGGCAACTGCAGCCACCACGACATCCTCTGATTCCCGAACTGCTGAAGCATCCTGGCACGGCGTGTCAGACGATAAATGAGCGAGACCTTTCAATACCGCAGCGCCATATCTCGCAACTTCTAGCTCATTTTGCTCGTTAAGACTTTTTTCACATCTCTGGCGGTGAGTGGTAGAACAGAAACACTCCTGCTCACAAGTTTCAGCTGCTGAGGTATGTCTACTGCGGTTGAGCATTCCAGAACCTTCCCGTCGTTCACCGATGGAGTCACCATCCCTGACAGCATTTCTCTGTATTCGTCGGCCATGCCCGTCCCTACCACCACAATGCACCAGCCGGCAGCGATTTTTTCTCGTGCATTTTCGATGCTTGATCTCAAGATCTCGATATCCTCGAACTCCTGTTGCCCGTCAGTGAACACAATGAGTACTGGTTGCTTGTACGGTATGTCATGATTAGCAAGATTCTCTTTCTCTTCTTGAAGATCGGAGATCCCTTGAGCAATTGCCGCACCAATTGCCGTAGAGTACTTAGTGTTTTTAATTCGGGGGATTCTTGTTGCAGCCTCTTCCAGTGGCACAAACTTTCCGCCTGTGGTAGAAAGACGATGCTCATGGCATTTGCCATCAAATGACAAGATTCTCAAGGTGTATTTCCGGTCACTTTTCCTCTCATGTTCAAGGAGGTCATTACAAAATGTAGAAACACCTTCGTTTAGCTTGTCTATTTTTCGAGCGCCGCCATATTCGTTAGCCATGCTGCCACTTTGGTCAAGCAAAAGAAGTACCGGAACATTCTTTCTTATTGTGTCGTTCATCTCATATTCCTCGCTTCCCATTCGTCGGATACTACCTTACTGAATTTTTACAAGCACCTCGAGTAACTTCTCAATATTTCAATAATCTCATCTTCGGAAACAAGCTGAAAGTTAACAAACACTTTTTTGAAAAGATTTTGGACCGAATCGGGCATTGATGTCCAAATGGAAAGCGCTTCCTCATTTCTGCAATTTCCATCAAAGATGAACCGGGCCGGTTTGTCCCTTGTTGCTGGCATAAACGGAGAAACACCGAGTGTGACTATCTTGAAGACCGCGATCACGAGATGAACATACTCAGAGTTTATGCAGTCCTTTAAGTCCTCGTAGTCAAATTCAATTGGGAAATCTTCATCGGCGATCACTCTACCGGAAATCATATTCGTTGTGAAACCTCCCACATCTATAAAAACGGTTTTGAGGGTATCCGGATTAACCAGAAAGTTCGATAAACCATAATCTCCAACAAGGATTCCATCGAAGTGAAGTCGTTTGGTCTTTGCTACTAGGTCTATGGCTACATCAATAGCATCAGCGCGACTTGCTGCTGGCCTTATCGATTTAAATCTATCGATAGTTCCCCCTGAAAAAACGAAGGAAAGCGAAGGCCACGGGCGATAGTCACTCATGATGTATCCAATCACTTTGGAAAGATTGTTTGCGGGCCTAAGAACGTCAAGTGGTTTTGCAAGATAATCAACATTAATAGATTGCAGAAAAGAAAGCTTTCGAATATCGAGTGGGGTAAGTTCGTTAAAATATACTTTTGCAACCGTTGAAGCGTCCTTCATGTCAAAGACCTTTGCTTCTGACCCGAATCCAAAACAGGCATCATCGAGTACAATAGGTCGTTTATTTGTGTCACAAAGCGTGACACCTTTGATATCAAATGGTTTTCCTATATCGGGCTTTGCACAACGGCGGAAACGACGTAAACGAAGCGCATTCTCACCATCAATGTCGCTTATTGCCCCTTCGTGGCAGAATGAAACAGAGGGGAATTTGATCTCCTCGTGGCACAGATACCAATATGCCGCTATTTCGTTGGGGGTGACCAAGACAATGTTGCGAGCGCTGAATGAATTGTCAGTGCTCTGACGAATCACCTCGAAGAGATCATAATTTTCAAGAAGCTGAACGCCATTTAAGCCCTCTTCAAGGAAGTCCCCAAAGGCTTTGAGGTTTTTTGACGCTGTAGCAAGCTCTGCAGAAGATGAAATAAACCTAGCACTGACTTCGAGAGCATCGTAACCTTGTTTGGGAATCCAAATGGATGCACCTCGCGAAGATGCTCTCCTTAGCATACCCAGCACGAAAAGCCCTTGGGATCCAAGCATCGAGTTGGGGTCGAAGATAATTGCATCTGCGGAGGATATGCAGTCCTTCTCGGACAGCGATCCAGCATCAATGGAAAGTATGCTCATCGTAGCTGCCTGTTCCCTAGCAAGCCAACATATGCTACTAAAATACATATTACACCTAGAACCAATAGCCATATCCATGTTTCGCAAAGATGCATAGAGGTCGCAGCATATGCAGACATATCATGAGAATTGTAGAATTCGTACTGGGGATACTGCACTTCCACAAGCCAAGAAAGAGAGTTGATGTCGAACAAAGAGCCTAGAGCTTCGAGACCCCATCTGCAAATCGTTGTTCCGGATAGGCGGTTCAAAAAATCAGGGATTTCAACCAAGGTGGCCGATATAATGAGCTGGTATATTAGGACAAGAGGTGATGCCTTCAGTGCACCAATGCTTGTTCCTGCAAGGGAGGAAATACCGATACCCAGCATCTCAGAAGCCCAAACAATCAGGAATAGGCTGATTAGGTAATCCTGCCACAAATTAAATTGCAATCCCTCAGTTGTAGGCATGTTGATGAGCTGATAGGAGAAAAGAAACAAAATTACAGCCTGAATGAATGCACGTAGTGTTTGAAAAGCCACCAAGGCCAGCACGTACGATAGCCTCGATTGTCCGGAAAAAAAATCCCTTTCAAGAGCCTTTCGCTTTCCACATACCTCAAGAACAGAATCAAATAAACCCATCCAAATCGCAGCGCAAACCAAGACAAACAAGCCCGTTTTGGCAGAATCAAACGTATCAAACATCCCATCTTTAATGGCAAGGACGGATAGGGCAGAAATTAGTACTGCTGAAAAGATTATCTTTATGAAAGTATGCGCCGATTTAGCGCCTTTAAGCATGATAGTGAAAGCTGCGCCCATCTAATGTCCTCATAAATCTTGTTCGTCTTGCCATTTTTTAACGAAACGCCTTGGATTACTCTCCAATGCTTCGTAAATTCCAACATCGCTGTCTACTCCAAAGAATTCATACCTCTGCTGAGGAGGTCCGTAATAGCAGATCCCGCCGCCTCCGAAAAAAATGACCTTGTCATATATATCAATATTGGTGAAACCGTGGGTCACTACGAGAATGGTTGAACCCTTGCCTTTACTAGAGTGAGCGCGTCCTTTGAGATACTCAAGTAAGCTTCGCTCGGTATTTATATCCAAACCGGATGTGGGCTCGTCAAGGCAGAGGACTTCGGGATCGTCAAGAAGTTCGAGAGCTAGGCTGACTCTTTTTCGCTCTCCTCCGCTGAGTTCCGATCCTATCTTAGAATCTTTTTTGTTGAGCATGTCAAGAGAACTAAGCAAGGCGAAAATTCGTTGTTCCCTCTCGTCACGCGGGATTCCTTTGATGCGGGCATAATACCTAAGATGCTCTAATACGGTAACATCCTGATGCATAGGGTCGTCTTGGGGAACGTATGCGGTGCCACCGATAACACGAATCCTTCCTTCGCTTGGCCTGCTTACGCCAACAACCAATTTCATAAACGTCGACTTACCTTGTCCTGATTTTCCGCAGAGAGCAATCAATTCGCGAGGTGCGAGGTGTATGTTCAGCGGGCCGAGAATGGAAAGTCCTTTGTATTCTTTCGTAACGTTCGATACGATGATGCTTGTATCTTGCTTTGATCGAGAGGAGATCATTGCGGTCTCTTTGCGTTTTGAACCACCTTTGTCAGCAAAACATGAGGATTGACGACGATTGTACGAATACCATCTTCCCGAATAAATAAAGAAGAGACTACCGTCCACGTAAAGACATTCTCCTTGTTGTAGCGACGAAAGTATCCTATCGGTATTTAAAACAACTCTACCATCTACGGTTATAAGAGTTGCTGTACGCAAGCTATCAGGAGAAGGAAGGCTCATAACACAAAGGTCCTCAAGATCAGCAGGAATAATGACAATACAGGCTTCGTTCGCCATCCCGGCAGACAATCTAATGACGGACCCCTCTGAAATATCCGCGCTCTCCCCTTTCGATACTCTGACTCCATTTACGATGGTGTTGTTAAAGCTGCCAGTTGCGTGAAAAGTGAAGCGCCCCGTGCCATCTGCTCGGATTTCTCCATATATCGTCCTTGGATCAAGGCTGTCAATTGGCAAGAGAAACTCGCCCGCATCTCTCAGGGTGCCTAAAAGTGTGGTGGAATTAGGGATCTCTGCTGTGTACCAACAGTTACCCTGCTCTTTGACAAATACATACAATCATGACACCCCTTATTGTTTCTCGTGCGAGTTAAGTTAACCGGGATTGAATCACCCGATGTCCTTCTCGGAGGGTGGCTGCTGAACTAAAAGAGAACCGGCTTTCTTGTCCTGCCGATGGTAGCACACGATTCTACTTTCAATGTTGTCGACATCCCCTTCCCTCGACGGAGCTCAGCTCTGTTCGGGCACGCGGAGGAAAGCCCGCCCGACGGGAAGGCGCTCGCATACGGCTTGCACCGTGCACGTCTCCGTCTACTATGCCACACGCGTGCGCTGGGCCAGTCTTGGCATGAAAGCGGAATCGCCGTGCTTTTCGGAAACGGCTTGGATCGATGGGGTCCTTGCCTATCAGCAGAGGGGTCTGAGAGGTGCCCTTGGGCAGCAAGCCGCCATAGCCTCATACTCCCGCCGCACGAGCCGCTGTCTCGCGGAAAGCGCGACGAACGCTCTTCTCGTCGTCATAATGGCGCATCTGATCAGGCATATCACCTCAACTCCGGCCGCAACTAGGAGCGTCCCTGCGTCTTCAGCCTAGCCGCGCCTACATGGGCGTTCGTCCCCTCCGACCGTAGCTCCCAGCGTACCGGCGGCGTTATCCTATCGATAATTGCACTTCATTGGATTGCCGGCGTGAGAGAAAAGCATCTGCTTGGAATACGAGTGCGAGCAAAACCCTCACAGAATCACTCATGGGTGTTAGCCAGTATTCTGATACTCGCTCCACAAGATCCTTTCCGTCGTTCCCTCCGAGTTCCCTAAGAAACTCTTCTACAACATGCTCGTGAGAGTCCGTCTCGTTTAGAAGGTCACAACTCGCAAGAAAGTATTTTGCAAACTGTTCGTAGTCTTCATCCCTTAATTCGCTAATGCTAGTTTCTCTAGGGTTGCCCTCAGTGTCTGTTGCCCTATCATCCTCGGAAACAGCAAGCCGGTAGTTCGACAAATGTCCTGCAGAGATATAGAGCTGTCCGCGCTCTTCTCCATCAGTAGGCATAGCAGTTAAGGCACTGTAAACTTTGGGATGAAAGTCCTTGAGATACGCATCAATAAACCGTTCTAGCACCGAAGTCCCTTGGATGAAAATGTATTCGCATAACAAGTCCGAATTCGCAAGTCGCGATAGGTTGCGGGGCGTAC
>CAYQCM010000059.1:0-7197 GCA_964416045.1 uncultured Eubacteriales bacterium
TTGAACCTTGAAAATTGCATATTACTGCCAATTGTGGCTATTTAGCCATTGCTAAAACATTGGGTGGTATGTGTACTTAAGCGGAATGTAGTAAAACTTAAATATGGGACTAAAAATTCAGGTCTTCGTCCAGACAGAGGATATATAGGACATAAATCAGCTAAAATGATGAGAAGATCTAAAAATATTGAAAAATTAAAATATAAAGCATTAGATGAAAAATCAAAACTTTTAAAAGATATTGATAAGTCTGAACCTTTAAAATTATATCCTCCTATTTATTATAATACCAGAATGGTGGAGGTTTCTAATTTGTCGATATCTTATGGAAATAGAAAATTATTTGACGGTTTAGGTTTCGATATTAATCAAGGCGAAAAGATATCTTTTTCCGGAAGAAACGGTTGTGGAAAAACGAGCCTAATTAAACTTATATTAGGAGAAAAAATTAAATATAGGGGTAAAATTAGTGTTCCTGAAAATCTCAAATTTTCATATATTAGCCAAGATACCTCACACCTTAAAGGAGATATAAAAAATTTTATAGATAGAAATAATTTAGATGAAAGTTTATTTAAAGCAATACTTAGGAAATTGGGTTTTTCTAGAATTCAATTTGAAAAGGATCTAAAAAATCTTAGTCAGGGACAAAAAAAGAAGATATGTATAGCTGCAAGTTTATGTACCAAAGCTAACATATATATTTGGGACGAACCCCTTAATTTTATAGACGTAATATCAAGAATTCAAATTGAAGAATTGATTATTGAGTATAGTCCTACTATGATATTAGTAGAGCATGACAGAGAATTTATTAAAAACATTGGATGTAAAGTAATTAATATATCATAAAGTTTCTATACGATATACTCTATATTGCATTCTGGCAGATATTTTGAAAGTGTATTTTTAAAAAATTCTTCTCCTTGAGATCTTAAATCTTTTTTATAGCAGTATTTTCCTCTTCCTCTTCCCGTCATGAGATCTTTGCTATAAAGGTCCAAAGCATTTTTAAATGCTTCTGCATTTATCATTCTATGAATATAACTATAGGTCATAAATATTATCTCTATAAACATGGTATTTTTAGCCTTTTCTGACAGTTCCTCACTAAGCCGCCTAATAAGATTAAGATATAAATTTTGCCAATTTTCGAGCATTATAACAGGTGCTATTAACATACCTACCGGGTATTCAGCCTTACATAATTTGTTTATTGCATCGATTCTTTTTTTTAGGGAAGATGTTCCAAATTCTACTTTCTTTATAATTTCTTCAGGATTTACGCTTACTCTTATTATGGTTTTACGCTTATGGTCGATGCCTAAAATGGGATCAATCATATCAAATTTAGTAGGTAGAGTTAAAAATCCTCTGGCTTCTTTTGCAAAATTGGTTATTGTCCATGGAAGATTGTTGGTGATCACATTTTCCAAGACGAGATCGCTGTTACTTCCTATTTCAAATGTAAGAGGTTTATCACTTTTATATGAGGTTTTAATTATTTTTTCGAGCATCTTTTCTCTGTTTACAAATATCCTTAAATACGAACATTTATTATAATTGCAAACTAAATAGCAATAAAGGCATGACGCAGAACAACCTGAAGAAGTATATGGAACTAAAAAATCTGATGTTTTATGGTTTGGAACATATTTATGAGTTTTTCTAGTTCCGATAATTATATTTTTTTTCATTTTTGCAAATTCACTGTTGGGATTTTTTCTAAGGCTTGGTATGTTATTATGATTTTCTATTTCAATCCATGGAATATTTTTATATTTATTATATAGATAATTGCCTAGTGGATACGCAAAGATATTTTGTTCATAAAATATTTTTTTAGGATAAAATTCCATATATTTTTTCCTCCACAAGTAAGTTTAGTTACTAGTTTATGAAAAAAATATAAAAAAATAGGTTCCTTTTTATGGAACTTATTTTAAGAATTGTTATGTTTGATTTTAAGCATTTTGTTGTACGTTTTATAGTTTAAATAACTTTAAAATAATATATAATATAAAAATAAATATAATTATTTAACGAAAGGATTTTTTGAATAATGCTATCATATCGAGAAGAATTACATTTTAATATTCCGTCAAGAAGAGGTATTGTGAATATTACTCAGGATGTACAAAAGGCTATTGACAACAGTAATGTTAAGGAAGGCTTAGTATTAATAAACGCTATGAATATTACTGCGAGTGTATTTATTAATGACGATGAGTCCGGACTTCATGAAGATTATGAAAAATGGCTTGAAAAATTAGCTCCTGAAAAGCCGTATAATCAATATAATCATAATGGATTTGAAGACAACGCCGACGCACATCTTAAAAGAACAATTATGGGCAGAGAAACAGTTGTAGCAATAACAAACGGCAAATTAGATTTTGGAACATGGGAACAAATATTTTATTTTGAATTTGACGGTAAAAGGGAAAAAAGGGTACTTATAAAAATAATAGGGGAGTAGTGTTTTTATTTTTTAATATTTATAATATTTGCATTTAGATCTTTATAAAAAGCCGATTCGTGTGATACTAATATTAAAACCTTCCCATTTAAGAAGTTTTTCTTTAAGGATGTTTTTAGAGTCTACATCTAAATGATTTGTAGGTTCGTCTAGAATTAGAGTATTACATTTCGTAAGCATTAATATGCACAATTTTACTTTAGATTGTTCTCCTCCGCTTAGAGTATTTACAGGTTGAGAAGCGTTTTTGGATTTAATTCCGCACTGTGCAAGATACTTTCTTATTTCTTTTTCAGAAAGTTTTGGAAATACTGACGATACTACTTTTATAGGATTAAAAGATGGATTTTTAAAGTCTAAATCTTGTTTAAAGTATTCGATAGATATGTTGGGTGCAAATTTAAAAGACCCAGATATTTTTGGTATTTCTCCAATTAAAGTTTTAAGCAAAGTAGACTTTCCGATACCGTTAAATCCTGTTATTACTGTTTTTTCTCCTGAATGTATTTTAAAATTAAGTTTTGAAAGAATAGGATATTCGTATCCTATTTCTAAATTTTCTACAACTAGCGTGTCTTGTGACGTTATCGGAAGCGAATAAACTTTAAAATATGGTTTTCTTGTTTCTTTTGGATGGGGAAGTCTATCTATTTTGTTTAGCATTTTTTCTACGCTTTTAGCCATTTTAGCTGCAGATGCTCTAGCTTTATTTTTAAAAATATAAGTTTCATATTTTTTGATTTGTTTTTTGGACTTCAAATTGACGTATATAATTTTCTTTTATGAGTCCTTTAAGTTCTATAAACTTAGTGAAATTGCCCGTATACTTTCTTATGCATTGGAATTCTATGTCACAAATGCAAGTTGTAATTTTATCTAGAAAGTCAAAGTTGTGGGATATTACTATAAATTCACCTTCAAAGTTTTTTAGATAATTTGTAAGCCACTGAATATGTTCTTTATCTAAAAAGTTTGTGGGTTCGTCCAAAAGAAGTATGTTGGGAGATTCGAGAAGTAATTTGGCAAGTATTACTTTATCCCTTTGACCCCCGCTAAGATTAGACAGTTTATTATTAATACCTATGGCCGTAATTCCAAGACCATCTGCTACTTTCAAAATTGTACTTTCAATTTCGTAAAATTCCCTGTTAACTAGAATACTTTGATAATCTGACGCTTTGTCCATGTTTTCGTTTGACATATTTTTTTCCATATCGCTGTAAATTTTATTCAGTTCAGATTCTATCATATAAAGGTCATTATAAGAAGTTTTTAGATACTGCATTATAGTAAGATTTTGATCTATTTTTGCATGTTGGTCAATATACCCTATTTTACCTTTTTGCCATCTGATTTCACCTTTATCGGGTATTATTTCTCCTGTTATTGAATTTAGAAGAGTGGTTTTTCCTGTACCGTTTTGTCCGACAAGACCCATATGTTTGCCTTTAAATAGTTCAAAGGATACGTCTTTATATAAAAGTTTATCTCCGAAAGAATGCGATAGGTTTATTATTTCTAGTAGTGCCATAGTTACTTTCCTTTTTATTTGTTTGAAAAATGTATATATAAAAAATATAATATTTTTATAAGCTATTATTTAATATTATCATATATTTTTATAGCTTTCATTATTTTTATAAAATCTACATTATTTTAAGGAATGAATATATTGAGAATAAGCTTTGATATGTATAAATTGACTTCTGTGGAATTGTCGCCAAAATTATTGGGTAAAGTTTTGTGCAGAAGATTAGGGACTGAGATATTAAAATGCAGAATAACAGAAACTGAAGCTTACTATAGTCATTTAGACACTGCTTGTCATGCATATAAAGGTAAAACTAATCGTACCAAGGTAATGTACGAAGAAGGCGGATTAGCATACGTTTATTTATGTTACGGTATTCACTGGATGTTAAATATTGTTACAGGTGAAAAGGATATTCCTCAGGCTGTACTTATTAGAGGTGTGGAAGGGTATAACGGTCCAGGAAAACTTACTAAATTTTTAAGTATAGATGGAAGCCTAAATGGAGAAAATTTAATTTTATCTGATAAACTTTGGATAGAAGACGATAATTTTATGTGTAGTTTTAAAGCAACTAAGAGAATAGGAATAGATTATGCTACTGATGAATATAGAAATAAATTGTGGAGATTCGTTTGTATTTAGAATGTTTATGAAAGATTGACGAGTATTTAGCATATATTTTCATGGTGATAAATTTAGATAAACATGAAATTACGAAAATGCTTGAATACTCATGTCTTTCTTATAAAATATTCAGCCGAAAAATCCAAAAGATTTGGTTATTTTTATAAACGATAGGAGGACAGACATACAGTGCTTTATAAGAAAAAGAAAGGGAAAATTAATAATAGTATTCCGGGGTTCGGATTCAAAAAAGGATTGGCTTACAGATTTTCAATTTTGGAAAAAGACCGTACCTTACGATAACTTTTCAAGTAAAATAAGAGTTCATAGTGGATTTTTAAATGCATATAAGTCTAAAAATGTAAGAGACAAAATACATTCTTTAATTACCAAAGATATATACAAAATCCAAATTACGGGTCATTCTTACGGGGCGGGACTTGCTACTCTTTGTGCTGTAGATCTTGAATATAATTTTAGTAACATAGATTATGAAGTTGTACTATTTGGGTCTCCGAAGGTGGGCAATAGAGCATTTAAAGAATCGTATAATAAAAGAGTTTTTAAAACTATAAGAGTAGAAAATGGAAATGATATTGTAACTAAGATACCGTTTAAATTTTTAGGGTACAGGCATGTAGGCGTAAAATTACATATAGGTTTGCCACAATTATTTGGAGTGATTTCTTTTTCTGATCATGAATTGCAAAAATATTATAATAAACTTTTAAATTTTTTTACTAGTACTTTTATTTTACTACATAAAGACGCACTAGATTAAATTTCTAGTGCGTTTTTACATTATTCTTCCATTTGTTTTCCAAGAAAGTTTGCTGCAGTCTGGGCAAGTTTCGTATTGGATTCTACTGCTGAGTCTGTTAACTGCACTTCTTCAGCGTGAAGCATAATTACTGCTCCGGTAACATCTCCGGAAGATATAATTGGATATACTAAACATGCTGATTTGTCTATACCTTCTACCGGAAGAAAATTTTTATTTTTAGTTGTCCATGCAGAAAAGCTTTGACGTGCTTCCATAAGGTCTTCTAGGGACTGTGTAATGCGTCTTTCTAGAAATTCTTTTTTGGATATTCCTGCGACTGCGACTATATGGTCTCTGTCACAAAACAATGTTGGAAGTGACGTTGCCTTAAATAATACTTCTGCATACTGAGAAGCAAATGTGGACAATTCACCTATTGGAGAGTATTTTTTGAATACTACCTCACCGTTTGTATCTGTGTATATTTCAAGCGGGTCTCCTTCTCTAATTCTAAGAGTTCTTCTTATTTCTTTTGGGATTACTATACGTCCTAAGTCATCAATTCTTCTTACTATTCCTGTAGCTTTCATTTTTTACCTCCTTAGCAATATAAATATTGAATTTTGTTAGTATAAATAATAGGTTTCAAGGTTAGTTTTACACATTTATCACAATATATTCATATTATTTTATAAAATTTTGCTATAAATATATAGTTATTACTTTTTTATTTATACAAATAGTATTTTTTTATAAATATAATTTAATTTATTAAATATTATGATATAATAATTTGAGAATGGTTAAAGAAAGGATAAAAATATGTTTTTTTCTAGTGATAGAATTATTCCCCCAAAAGATATGTTTAGAGATTATTCTTCGTATGTTGAAAAATATCCAACGTCTCAGATGAGTAAAGAGGAAGGAGATAAGTTTTTTCCTTTTGTGAAAAAATATTGTGAAATATGCAAAAGAGAACGTATGGGTCTGGGAGAATCTTTAATTAAAAGGTCACAAGCACTTTCAGAAAATCCTAATTGTAATTTATCTTGGTATCGAGACTTCCTCAAAAGTTCCCCGAATCATAAAATGTCATGTTTGGAAAGCTCTATTTTAATTAAGGATGCTTTAGAAAGTTGTAATATTAGAAATTCCGTTATAATATTTTCTGCCGATGTAAAAGAAAGTCATGAAAAAATTGGTCATGTATTTAATGTATATTGGTATAGGGGAGAGATGTTTGTTTGCGACATGATGGCTCCAGACGGTCCATATATGTGTCATGGATATTTAAGTAGTGTTATACCATTTAAAGAGTACATGTATATTTTATCTTTGCTTTATGAAAATATTAAACTTTTTGGAGAAAAAGAAAATAATTTTTGGAATCTGAATTTTGATATGAAGATTGATGATCTCAAGGGATTTAGTGAAATAAAGATGACGATATCAAAAAATTAATAATTAAATTGATAATAGGCGAATTATTGAATATAATATTTAATATATTATTTATGGAGGTTTTTTTATGAAAGCAATGGTAAATGATGAATGTATAAGCTGTGGGATGTGTATAGATATATGTCCTGAAGTTTTCAGTTATAATGATGAGGAAAAATCCCAAGCAATCGAAGGGGAAATTCCTGCTGACTTAGAGGAGAAAGTTACAGAAGCTGCAGGGGCCTGTCCGGTTGAGGCAATAAAGACGGAATAAAATAAAATTCCGGTTATAAATACGATTCGTATATTATATTGAGTTCAGGATTGGAAAATAAAAAAAGACGATACTTAAAAGCG
>CAYQCM010000060.1:0-7186 GCA_964416045.1 uncultured Eubacteriales bacterium
TTTTTACCGGCTTTGTTTTCATCGGCTTCGTTTTTACCGGCTACGTTTTCATCGGCTTCATTTTTACCGGCTTTGTTTTCATCGGCTTCGTTTTCATTGGTTTTTAGCAGGTTACTGGCATCGACGTTTAATAAGTTCTTTTCTTTATTTTCTAATTTATTAGCTCTAACGTAATAGTAAACAACAAACCCTCCTCCCAGGAGACATACTGCCATCGCAACTCCCCCCGCGATTGATAATACCTTACTCATTGTCTCTGTCATAGTTATAATTTTCTCCTTTATTTATTTATATAAAATATTTTTTACGTCTTATACTTTAAATCATTAAGAATATTTTGTCAACTACTTTTTTAAAAAAATTATTTATTTAAACATCTAAAGCATTCTAACACATTTTTAATAAGCATTGATATGGTAAGAGGACCCACCCCACCAGGCACTGGAGTAATATGAGATGCAACAGGCTCAACATCATTGAAATCCACATCGCCGCAAATCTTACCATTTGGTAACCTATTAATCCCTACATCCACAACCACTGCATTATCTTTAATCATATCTTTCGATATAAAATTAGCTTTTCCCACAGCACAAACTAATATATCTGCTTCTCGGCAAATATTTTTCAAATTCGACGTCCTGCTATGACAAATAGTAACGGTTGCGTTTTTTTGAAGTAAAAGAAGAGACACAGGTTTACCAACTATATTACTTCTTCCAATTATCACACAATGTTTTGAAGCAATATTTATTCCCTCATGTTCAAGTGCCTCAATTATACCTGCGGGAGTGCACGGAAGGACTTTAGCGTTTCCAATTAAAAGTTTTCCCACATTGGAAGGATGAAAACAATCCACATCCTTTTCCGGACAAATCGACTCCATAACCGCATTCTCATCTATATGTTTTGGAAGAGGCAGCTGCGTAAGTATTCCATGGATGTTCTTATCATTATTTAATTTATCAATGAGTTTTAAGAGACTTTCCTGAGATGTATCCTCCGGTAAAGAGTACTCCTGAGAATACATCCCCACTTTACTGCATGCTTTCTTTTTATTGTTAACATAAATTTTTGATGCCGGATTATCCCCAACTATTATCACGGCAAGTCCGGGAACAATATTATGATTTTCTTTTATGCTTAGAACTTCTAATCTGACTTTTTCCAGTATTTCCTCAGATATTTTTTTACCGTCAATAATCACTACATTATCTCCAATTCCCAATATATGATTTGAGTCTTTTAAATATGCATTAAATCTAGCTTTAAAAAGTATCCACGGTCATGCTTACAAACCGGACATACTTTTGGTACTTCTTTTCCTCTATAAACATATCCGCAGTTTAAACAAATCCATCCTGCCTCAACATCAGAAACAAACAGTTTATTTTCTTCTAGTAATTGTACAAACTTGTCAAATCTATCTCCATGTGTTTTTTCAATATCCGCTATCATATGGAAGGTTTTAGCAATAGCATTAAATCCTTCTTCCTTTGCCTCATCTCCAAATGCTTTATAAACCGGATCATACTCCTCATATTCATTATGACGAGCACTCTTTAACAAGTCTATTACGTTATCATGTATATCTACAGGATAACCACCTTCTATATTTATATTTTCTCCGGCAAGTGGCTCTAGATATTTATAAAATAATTCCGCGTGTTCCTTTTCTTGATTAGCAGTAAATAAAAAGACAGATTCTATTATATGTAATCCTTCTTTTCTTGACTTTGACGCAGCAAAAGTGTATCTATTTCTAGCTTGACTTTCGCCAGCAAAAGCTTTCATTAAATTAATTCTCGTATTGCTTTTTTCAAAAGATACTGACATTTAAATTCCTCCTTGAATATCTATACACCCCATTATAAATTTTAAATACTTCAATATCAAACTAAATTAAAATAAAATCAATCTTAAATATTTTTAAGCTATAAAATTAATTTGTTAAGTACCACAGATAATATCAATTCCAAACATTTATTTTGCAAACAAATGAACAAACTCAACTCCTTACCTCAAAATTTAATATTAAATTTATCTGATCATCTTTAATAAAAAATATCCTATATTTTATAATTAAAATCTACCATCATTAGTTTAAAATTTATCAGACTAACTCTTATTAATAAATTTAAAATTTTCTCCGTCAAAGTCACACACTATCTCCTCGTCTATATTTATATCTTTACTTAAAATTTTTTCAGACAAATCATCTTCAATGTACGTTTGAATAGCACGTCTAAGAGGCCTTGCTCCATAAGAGTCATCAAAACCAATATTGGATATTTCCTCAACAGCCTTATCAGTAAATGATATGGATATTTCCATAATTGACAATCTCTTTGACAGAATTTCAAGCATACGAATAACTATATTCTTTACATCCTCTTTATTTAGTTTCTTAAACACAATTATTTCATCTATTCTATTTATAAGCTCCGGCTTAAAAAACTTTTTCAGTTCATTTATTACCATTTCTTTCGTCCTTAAATAATCGGACTCTAATTCACTTTCCTGCGTAAATCCCAGTTTTACTCCTTTATCCGTTAAAATACGTGCTCCTATGTTAGAAGTCATTATTATAATAGTATTTTTGAAATTAACTTAGCTTCCCTGAGAATCTGTTAAATGACCGTCCTCAAATATTTGCAAAAGCATATTGAACAAATCAGGATGAGCTTTTTCTATCTCATCAAAAAGTACGACTGAATATGGCTTACGTCTTACTTTTTCAGTCAGTTGACCCCCCTCATCATATCCCACGTATCCTGGAGGAGATCCTATTAACTTTGATGACGCATGTTTTTCCATATATTCAGACATATCAAATCTTATAAGAGAATCTTCGCCTCCAAATAAAGACTCTGCCAAAGCTTTACAAAGTTCAGTTTTTCCCACACCCGTAGGACCTAAAAATATAAATGATCCAATGGGTCTGTTTGGGTCTTTTATGCCTACTCTCCCCCTGCGTATAGCCCGGGAAACTGCTGATACGGCACTATCTTGACCTATAACTCTTTGATGTAAAATAGACTCCATACTTAAAAGTTTACTGGATTCCTCATCTGTAATCTTTTCAACAGGTATTGATACCCAACTCGACACTACTCTTGCTATATCTTCATTAGTTATTTCTTTTTTATGATTATCAAACTTTAAAGAATATAAACTTTTTTCTTTTTCAATGAGCTTTTTTGTATTGTTTTCTTCATCTCTTAATTTAGCTGCTTTTTCAAAGTCTTGATTTAAAACTGCCTCTTGCTTACTTTTACTTAAATCTTTAAGCTCCTTTTTTAAATTTATTATTTTTTCGGGCTCTGCATAGTACTTAAGTCTCGCATGAGCTGCGGCCTCATCTATTAAATCTATTGCTTTATCAGGTAAAAATCTGTCGTTTATATATCTTGATGATAAATGTACGGCTGATTTTACAACCTCATCTGAAATATCTATTCCATGATGTTTTTCATACCTATCTTTTATACCGTTTATCATTTTAATAGTTTCTTCTTCACTTGGTTCATCTACAAGAACAGGTTGAAACCTCCTTTCAAGAGCTGAATCTTTTTCTATATGCTTACGGTATTCACTAATGGTTGTAGCTCCTATTACCTGAAAATCTCCACGCGTAAGAGACGGCTTTAGTATATTTGCAGCATCAGTAGAACCCTCTGACGATCCTGATCCTACGATTGTATGAAGTTCATCTATAAACAAAATTATATTTCCGTCTTTTTTTATTTCTTCTATAACTGTCTTTATTCTATCTTCAAAATCTCCGCGGTATTTAGTACCGGCAATCATACTTGTCAAATCCAAAGATACTATACGTTTATATTTTAAATTTTCTGGTATTTCTCCTGAGAATATCTTAAGTGCCAATCCCTCAACAACAGCTGTTTTACCAACCCCGGGTTCACCAATTAAACATGGATTATTTTTTGATCTTCTTGAAAGTATTTGTAAGACCCTTTCTATTTCCTTGTCCCTACCCACTACCGGGTCAAGATTATTTTCAGATGCCATATCAGAAAGGTCCCTACAAAACTGTTCTACCACTCCGGATCCTTCCTTGCCGCTACGTTTCCCTTTGTACTGACTTGAAGAAGCAAAAAAGTCATTTGAGTTCTTACCGCTTGATTCATTGACTTTAAAACTACTAATTTTCTTTAATATTTCATTTTTAGATGCTCCCAGCATTTCTAAAAGTTTAAGAGCGTATCCTTCACTTTCGTCTAAAATGGCAGTTAAAATATTTTCCGTGCTTATAAGTTTGCTGCCAGACTGAACCGATTTATTCATAGCACAGTTTAATATTTTTTTGGTCTTTGGAGTAAAATCATCCGTAGTTACAATACTTTTGCTCCCCACTCCTATTTGTTCTTTTACAATCTTTTCAGCCATATCAAATTCTACGCCAAGTTCATGCAAAACAGTAGCAGCTATACTATTAGTCTCTTTAATAAGACTAAGTAAAATATGTTCGCTCCCAACGTACGTATGTCCAAGCTGCGATGCAATCTCTATGGCGAAATTTATAGCATTATTTGCTTTATAAGTAAAATTATCAAAATTATACATAAAATACCCCTCTAACAAAGATTGTAAAACCCAGAAAAACAGTATTATTGTTAGAGTATATGATGCATATTATTCAAATATTTTAAGTATAAATATTAAATGTAAAATACTTCTTGATATTTATAGTCAATATGTGAGAAAAAATATTATTTTACGACAAAACTTGACTATAAAATACATAATGTATTAGTATATAATGTGAAAAATATAAAAGGAGATGAAATTAATATGCAAAAAAGAAATATAGCTCTTTGTATAATTTTAAGTATCATAACCTGCGGTATATACAGTATGGTGTGGCTCGTAAATCTTGCCGATGACGTTAATTATTTAAGCAAAAAAGAAAATACATCCGGAATAATGGTTCTTCTCCTTAGCTTAATTACCTGCGGAATATATGGAATGTATTGGTCATATGTTACCGGAAATACTCTTGATGAAATAAAAAAAGAAAAAGGTATATATTCAAATAATTCCGGGATTTTATATCTTGTACTCTATATTTTAACCGGAGGAATAGTAACTTACGCTATTATTCAAAACGATTTAAATAATCAAATTGAGATGATGTAATTTGGTTAAATCGAGAATTTTATATCTTATTAAAATTTACCTTCCAATATTTATAATAGGAGCATTATATTATATTTCATGTTTGATTACACCATTTAGAGTACCCTGCATTTTCAAACTTATAACCGGATATAAATGCCCCGGCTGCGGAATTACCGATTTATTCTTATTTGCTTTAAAAGGGGACTTTGTATCTGCGTTTAAATGTAATCCCGTGATTTTTATCATTCTTCCTATAATAAGTATAATTTTTTTGAAATATAATGTTGTCTATATAAAATATGGTTATTTTAAAATGAGTAACTTAGAAAATATATTTATATATTTATTAGTCATTATATTAATATTCTTTGGTATATTAAGAAATATATATTCCTTTTAAAATAGACCATATAACTTTATTGTTGTTGCAAAAAACAATTTCGATAGTCTATAATAATTATATAGCTAAAAATTAAAAGGAGAGGAGAAAAAAGAACGATGATATCATACTACAAAACTCTCAACAGTAAAATAATAGGTATCGATCAATATGAAGACGGATGCTGGATTAATTGCGTTGCACCCGATGAAGAAGAAATAGAATATCTAATTTCCAACTTTCATATTGAACCCGATTTCCTAAAATCCTCCCTAGACGAAGAAGAATCTTCACATATTGACTATGAGGACTGCGTTACTTTAATAATATTAGATAGTCCAGTCGTGGAAAGGTATAACCAACATCTTACATACTATACTATCCCCCTTAGTATAATGATCACAGAAAAATGCGTTATAACGGTATCCTTAAAAGAAAATTCCATACTTGAAGAATTCTCAGAGGGGCTGATGAGAAATGTTAAAACAGAATTTAAAACTCACTTTGTTTTACATATAATGCTCCGAATGGCTACGAAATATCTCCAATACTTAAAACAAATAGATAAAATAACACATCACGTTGAAAAAGAATTAAGAAAATCCATGAAAAACAAAGAACTAATACAGCTTTTAGAAATTGAAAAATCTCTAGTATATTTTTCCTCTTCTCTAAAGGCAAATAATATAACTCTTGAAAAAATAACCAAAAGAAATCACATGAAACTTTATGAAGATGATCAGGATCTTTTAGAGGACGTATTAATTGAAATAAAACAAGCCGTAGAAATGTCTGATATATATTTAAACATTTTGTCTGGAACAATGGATGCCTATGCTTCTATAATTTCTAATAATCTAAATATAGTCATGAAAATACTTGCCTCAATTACTTTGATCATTTCTATCCCCACAGTTATATCAGGAATATATGGAATGAATACTCCCGGTCTTCCTATGATGGAATTTTGGTGGTTTCCAATTATAACTTCTATAATTTCAATGGCTGTATCGTGGGTAATACTTAAGAAAAAAGATATGATGTAATTTTTATTAAGATTAAATTTTAAACTTAAAAATATCTATAGTAAAAAATTTCTGGCTAAAACACTTAACCAGAAATTTTTTATTATACACCTTTCCAATCTAGTTTTTTTAGAATACTTATTATATGATGAGTACCTACATAGTTGCCTAGGCATGAAAATTTTTCTCTTTCACCTTGAGCACTTTCCAGTACTCTTCGGCTGTCTAATACTTTTTTATTTACTTTATTACCAAAACCCAACAAACAGCTTGATATACCCTTCGGAACAACCGATTCTATAGTTTTTATCAGTGTCGTTGCATTGTTAGTTACTAAATTTTTGCTAATATTTTCAACACAAACAAACATAAAATTGTGCGTTAAATTTAATACTTTATCCAACTCTTCCCAATCAGCAGCTTTTTTTAATTTCATGGCATTCACGTGAAATCTATCGCCATCTTTCGAAAATTGTGCATTTAAAGACGTCCATATTTTAATATAATCTTCAAAAGCATTTTGTGCTGCTTGGCTTTCTTTCAAACTATTTTTACATTTTTTTGAAATATCACTACAAAATTTATTTATTAACTTGCGTATTTCATTACGTCCTTTTATAGTCCAAACATAACTCATTAT
>CAYQCM010000061.1:0-7174 GCA_964416045.1 uncultured Eubacteriales bacterium
CATTTCGTGACTTATAACAACAAAATTTTGCTTTTTTCTAATTACTATAGTCACAATATATGCAACTATATTTTCTATTTTTTGAATCCGTAAGTTTAAAAATGTGATCTATTCCAGGTTCTGTGGATGTTATGCAATTTATGTTTTTACAAACCAATACGTTTTTTATATACTTTTTAGGCTGTATGTCTTTAATTTTTGAGATTTTTTGATTTTTTATAATATTTATTGTTATATTTGGATCAAAACATACTATTATGTCAAGATTAATTTCTGTTTTACCAAAAATTTTTATTATGTCTTTTTTACCCATTTTTTTACTGTCTATATTTTTCATAATAATACAGGTGCAATTAGTATCCTCAAGTTTTAAAAGACTATATAGTTCTAATGATTTTCCAGCGCATATATGATCAATCAATATACCATTTTCCATTTTTTTAGTTTCTAGCATCATTCTATCCCCAAAAGTTTCAATATTAATGCCATACGTATATACTTTCCATTCAATACTTGTTTAAAATAGCAAGACCTAGGATCATTATCTACGGCTATTTCTATTTCATCTACGCGTGGTAGAGGGTGCATAATGCAAAGGTCTTCTTTTGCATATTTTAATTTTTCCAGAGTCAGGACATATGCATTGCTTAAAGATTTAAAATCTTCAGATTTAGTAAATCTTTCTTTTTGCACTCTAGTCATATAAAGTATGTCTAATTCTGGAATAACGTCATCTAAGCTGTTTTTTTCTACGTATTTTACATTGTTTTTACTTATATAATTCGATATTACATATCTCGGTAAAGTAAGATTTTCAGGAGATATTAAAATTATTTTTATATTTTTATGACGGCAAAGTGTTGATATTAAAGAATGGACTGTCCTTCCAAATTTTAAATCTCCGCAAAATCCTATTGTAAAATTATCGAACCTTTTTTTTTCGAGATATATTGTTAAAAGATCCGTTAAAGTTTGCGTTGGATGATTATGTCCACCATCTCCGGCGTTTATTATAGGTACGGAAGCATTCATTGATGCTACAAGTGGTGCGCCTTCCTTAGGGTGACGCATTACTATGATATCGGAATAACAAGAAACCACCTTGGCAGTATCTGCAACGCTTTCTCCTTTAGAAACAGAAGAGTTTTGAGCTTCTGAAAATCCTATAATATTTCCACCAAGTTCGTACATGGCTGCTTCAAAACTAAGTCTAGTGCGAGTTGATGGTTCAAAAAATAATGTGGCCATTTTTTTGTTTTTACATTTTTCAAAATATTTTGAAGGATCATTTTTGATCTTTATTGCGGTTTCTATTAGTTCAAATATTTCGTTTAAAGATAAATCTAAAATATCAATTAAATTTTTCATTTTATCTTTCTATCCAACTTTCATCTGACGGATTGTCTCTAAAAGAAATTAATTTTTGAATGTCACTTTTATCTATATATCCTTCCTGAGCTGCCACTTTAGTAATGGAATCAAAATCTGTAAGACTGATATTTTTTATATTGGATTCATTAAATTTTTCAATGCTTTTTTTCATGTTATAAGTAAATATACTTACTATTCCTATTACATCTGCTCCGGCCTTTCTAAGTACGTCTACAACTTCAATAACACTTCCGCCTGTAGATATTAAATCTTCTACTACTACCACCCTTTCTTCTTTTTCTACTTTACCTTCGATTTGATTTTTCCTTCCATGGTCTTTCGATCCAGATCTTACGTATCCCATAGGGATTTTCAAAATATGAGCTGCAATTGCTGCGTGAGCTATTCCAGCAGTGCTTGTTCCCATTATTGATTGTACGTCCGGATAGTTTTCCCTGATTAATTTTACAAGTCCGTTTTCAATATTATTTCTAACCTCAGGAAATGCTAAAGTAAGCCTATTGTCGCAGTACACCGGACTTTTAATTCCACTTGTCCATATAAAAGGCTCTCTTGGTCTAAAAAACACTGCTTTTATTTTAAGAAGGTCCTTTGCAATTTTTTCTTTCATATTTTTACTCCTTAACCTAAAAATTCATCTAAACTCTTTTTATATACCGAAACAGGATCATCAGACGCAGTAATTGGTCTTCCCATAACTATATAATCAGAACCCGCTTTTTTGGCCTCAAGTGGTGTCATTATACGAGATTGATCGTCTTTTGCGTTATCTTTAAATCTTATTCCGGGAGTTACGGTTATAAAATTTTCTCCGCATATTTTATGTACTTTTTTTGATTCGTGTGGTGAACATACAACACCATCTAATCCAGCATGTTTTGCAGTATACGAATAGTGTATTACAACTTCTTCAATAGATTTATTAATTAATAAATCTTTTTGCATATCTTCTTGATTTATAGATGTTAATTGTGTAACTGCTATAAGCAGTGGTCTTGTTCCGTCTTCTCTTGTAATACCTTCTAAAGCTGCTTTCATCATTTTTGACGTACCACTTGCATGAAGATTACACATATCTATATTGAGCTTTGATAGTACGTTCATAGCCTTTTTTACGGTGTTAGGTATATCATGAAGTTTTAGGTCTAAGAATATTTTATGTCCTCTTGCCTTTATTTCTTTTACTATTTTAGGTCCTTCTGAATAATAAAGTTCCATTCCTATCTTTATAAATGGTTTAACATTTTTAAATTTGTCCAAAAACATAAACGTATCTTCTTTAGTAGGAAAATCACATGCTATGATTACGTCTTTCCCCATTAATGAGCTCCTCCTATAATGTCTTTTAAATTGTCTATTTTGTATTTTTTCATAACAGAAGGTAATTCTTCTATTATATTTTTACATACGTATGGATCAATAAGATTTTGTGCTCCAATTTGTACGGCCGTTGCACCGGCAAACATCATTTCCAATACGTCTTCTGAGCTCGATATTCCTCCTATTCCTAAAATAGGTATTTTTACGGATTCATATACTTTATATACCATTTGAAGCGCTATCGGTTTTATTGCTTTGCCAGAAAATCCGCCTATTTTGTTGGCAATTACGGGTTTTCTGGTTTTTAAATCTATCCTCATACCCATAGACGTATTTATCATGCTGATACCGTCTGCTCCTGCGTCTTCACAGGCTTTTGCAATAGATACTATATCGGTTACGTTTGGAGATAATTTCATATAAATAGGCTTTGTGGTAACCTTTTTTACTTCTTTAGTTACTTTAAATGCAGATTCCGGAAAAGTACCAAAACTCATTCCTCCACCATGTACATTAGGGCAGCTTATATTAACTTCAAACCATCCTATTTGTTCTTGATCATTAAGCCTTTGGCATGTATAAACGTATTCTTCCAGAGAAAATCCACTTACGTTTGCAATTACAGGCTTAGAAAAGCATTTTTTTAATTTTGGGAGTTCTTCACTTATTACTTTTTCTACGCCGGGATTTTGTAGTCCAACTGAATTTATTATACCTTGCGTACATTCAGCTATCCTTGGAGTAGGATTACCGAATCTTTCTTCTTTGGTGGTTCCTTTAAATGAGAACGTACCTAGGCAGTTTATATCATAAATACTTGCAAATTCGTATCCATATCCAAACGTACCGCTGGCTGGTATTATGGGGTTATCTATTACGATACCACTTAAATTTATCTTGGTATTTACCATATAATTTCCTCCCTCTCAAGTACGGGGCCTTCTTTGCAAATTCTTTTATTTCCATATTTAGTTTTACATGAACATCCCATACACGCTCCAAATCCGCATCCCATGCGTTCTTCAAAACTATATTGTCCACTTGTTTTTACTACATTCTCAATTGCCTTAAACATAGGTATTGGACCGCAAGTATAAAAATAGGTATAATTTAGATTTTTAATAATGTCGGTAACAAAACCTTTTTTACCGCAACTTCCGTCTATTGTGCACACATACACTTTTGCTCCTAAATCCTTAAACTCTTTTTCATAAAAAATTTCTTCTTTAGTGTTGAATCCTAAAACAACCTGGGGAGTTTTTCCATGAGAAATAAGTAACTTACATAAGTTGTACAGCGGAGGAATACCCACCCCGCCGCCTATTAATAAAGGGTTTTTCCCACTTTTTGAAGTATCGTATCCGTTACCAAGGCCTGTTAAAATATCAAGTGATTCTTCTGGTTTTAGACCTGACATTTCCTTAGTGCCTTCCCCTATCACCTTATAAATAATAGTGATGCTTTCCTTGCCGTAGTCGCATACGGATATAGGCCTTCTTAGAAAGAAATTGTTTATTTTTATATTTATAAATTGCCCTGGTTTTTTTATCTCTGAAGTATCTCCTGATAATATCATTTTAAAAATATCTTTTGCTATTCTGGTATTCTGTATTATTTTATATATTCCTTGCTTCATTTCATTCTCCTTAAGAGTCGATAGTAGATATGCAAAGCGTGGTTTCTTCCAATACGTCTAGAAGTACTTTTACTGTATCTAAAGATGTAAACATTGTCACTCCGTTTTCTATTGCTAATCTTCTGATTTCACATCCGTCTGAAAATTGGTTCATGGATCCTATATCTCTTGTATTTATAACGTATGCTATATGTCCTTGACTAATTGCTTCCGGAATTTCGTTGCTGTTATCGCTGATTTTTCTTAGGATGTGCGTCCTTATTCCATTTTCCTTGAGATATTTTGCCGTCCCTTTAGTTGCCTGTATATTAAAACCAAGGTCATAAAAACGTTTAATGAGGGGAAGAGATTCTTCTTTATCTTTATTTGCAACTGTTACCAATACTGATCCATAGTTTTGTAAATGCATCCCTGAAGCTTGAAGCGCTTTATAAAGAGCCCTGTTTAATTTATCATCATAACCTATTGCTTCACCGGTAGATTTCATTTCCGGTGAAAGATAAGCGTCAAGACCACGAATTTTTTGAAATGAAAATACAGGAGCTTTTACGTACCAACGTTTCTTTTCTTCAGAATAAATATTAAATATACCCAGCTCTTTTAGTGATTTACCAAGTATAACTTCTGTTGCGATATCAGCAAGACTAAATCCTGTTGCTTTAGATAAAAACGGTACTGTACGAGATGACCTTGGGTTTACTTCAATTATATATACATTTTCATCTTTATCTACAATAAATTGAATGTTGTAAAGTCCGATAATACCTATTTCTATTCCTAATTTTTTTGTGTATTGAAGTATTGTACCTTTTACTTTATCCGAGATACTAAAAGTTGGATACACACTTATTGAATCTCCGCTGTGTATTCCCGTTCTTTCTACAAGCTCCATAATTCCCGGGACAAATACATTTTGCCCATCACATATCGCATCTACCTCTACTTCTTTCCCTACTATATATTTATCTACCAAGACGGGTTTATCTTTATCTACTTCTACGGCTGTTTTCAGATAATGTTTGAGTTGATCTTCATTATCCACAATCTGCATCGCACGTCCGCCAAGCACGAACGAAGGCCTTACAAGTACAGGATACCCTATCTGATTAGCTGTTTTAATTCCGTCTTCAATATTTGTTACCGCTTTTCCTGTTGGTCTTGGAATATCAAGTTCTTTTAGTATTTTTTCAAAACTGTCTCTGTTTTCTGCTTTTTCTATAGCGTCGCAAGAGGTACCTATGATTTTTACATTTCTTTCTTTTAAAGGCTGAGCAAGATTTATTGCCGTTTGTCCCCCTAAAGACGCTATTACTCCTTCAGGTTTTTCCATTTCTATTATATTCATAACGTCTTCTGTGCAAAGGGGCTCAAAATAAAGTTTATCTGATGTTGTGTAGTCTGTAGACACAGTCTCCGGATTATTATTTATAATTATTGCTTCGTAACCTGATTTCTTAATTGTGGATACCGCATGTACTGTTGAATAGTCGAATTCTACTCCTTGTCCTATTCTTATCGGACCTGCTCCAAGAGCAATAATTTTTTTCTTACTGTTTAGTATAGATTCGTTTTCCCCTTCGTAGGTAGAATAAAAGTATGGAATATAAGCATTGGTATGACAGGTATCTACCATTTTATAAACAGGAAATAAATTGTTTGATTTCCTAAAATTAAATATTTCTATTTCTTCCATGTTCCAAAGTTTAGATATAAATTTATCAGAAAAACCCATTTTTTTGGCTTGTTTTAATATTTCAAAGTTACCTATGTTTTCTTTCAAAGTTGTTTCATAGTCGGTTATCTTTTTTATACTCTCCAAGAAAAACGGAGTTATTTTAGTTATTTCATTTATATCTTTAATCGAAGTACCGTTTCTTATTAACTGTGCAATTGCATAAATATTATCGTCCCTAAAATCTTTGATATACTCTATAATTTCTTCGTCTGACATAATGTCGAATTTTTCCATGTATAAATGGCATACGCCTATCTCAAGAGAACGTACAGATTTTAAAATACATTCCTCCAAGTTAGACCCTATCCCCATTACTTCTCCAGTTGCTTTCATTTGAGTTCCTAATTTATTTGTTGCGGATGAGAATTTATCAAATGGAAATCTTGGAAACTTAGCTACAACGTAATCAAGGGAAGGCTCAAATTTAGCTGTAGTGTTAGCTACTTTTATTTCTTCAAGAGCCATACCTACAGCGATTTTTGCAGTAACTCTAGCTATTGGGTACCCACTCGCTTTCGACGCTAAAGCCGATGAACGCGACACTCTTGGATTAACTTCGATTAAATAGTATTTAGATGAGTTTGGGTCTAATGCAAACTGTACGTTACACCCTCCTTCTATTTTAAGTTCTCTAATAATTTTAATTGCACTATCATTTAGCATTTTCATATCATGAGAATTTAAAGTCATTATAGGTGCTACCACTATCGAATCTCCGGTATGTACCCCTACCGGATCTATATTTTCCATTCCGCAAATCGTAATAGCCGTATCGTTAGAGTCCCTCATAACTTCGAATTCAATTTCCTTAAATCCTTTAACACTTTTTTCAATCAGTACTTGATGCGCGGGGGAAAGTTTAAATGCATTTGAGCAAATATCTATGAGTTCTTCTTTATTATTAGCAAATCCTCCTCCTGTACCTCCAAGAGTAAATGCCGGTCTTAGTACTACCGGATAACCAATTTCCTGAGCAGCTGATATTGCTTCTTCCAGAGAATATGTTATTTTTGATGGTATTACGGGTTCCCCTATCGACTCACAAAGTTTTTTAAATAATTCTCTGTCTTCTGCTCTCTCGATACTTTCAC
>CAYQCM010000062.1:0-6970 GCA_964416045.1 uncultured Eubacteriales bacterium
TTTTCTTTTTTATGTTGTATACCCATTTTTTCCAATAGATCTTTTCCCATAACCGATAAAAGTGATTTTATTTATTGTTTAAATGGAAACAGTATATTAATTCCAATTATTTTTATATTTGTATTTCTAATTTTTAAAAAATATAGACAATTTTTTAGTATTAAAAATAATAATTTTTTATTTGCTACTTTTTTATCTTTATGTTTTTCCTCTTTTGAAACTATAGGATATAATATAGACAAGTATACTCGATTATTTTATCCATCATTAAATCCATACAATTTTACTTTTGATGTTTTAATTTTCTGTGGATATTTTATACTTTTCTATTTTTTAATAAATATATTCATAGAAAATTTAGATAAATTTAATAATATTAATGGGTATTTTAATTATGAATATAAATATTTTTGCAATAATATAAAATCTGTATTTTTTGTAAGTGGAGTATTAATATTATTTTGGTCTATATACTATTTTATATTTTTTCCTGCAGTGGTTACGTGGGATTCTTATTATCAAATTGAGCAAGGATTAGGATTTAGAAATTTAACCGATGAAAACCCATTTCTTCATACTTTGTTTGTTGGATTTATAATTAATATAGGATCCAAAATATTTGGATCTATTAATTTTGGAATATCCCTTTTTTGTATTTTACAGATGTTTTTTATCGCATTTATAGTTGCCTATGTTTTAAAAATAATGGCAAAATATTCTGTTCCTTTTTTATTTAGATGTATTTCGTTTTTATTTTATTCGTGTCACCCTTTAATAGGAATTTATAGTATTACACTGTGGAAAGATATTTGGATAGCAACTTTTTTACTTGCCTATGCAGTCTTATTAATAGATTTATATTTAGACACATTAAATTTCTTAAAATCTAAGATAAAAATACTTTGTTTTGTATTAGTAGTTTTATTTATTATGCTTTCAAAAGGTACGGGTATAATTTACATTTTTTTCTCTATGATGCCTCTGATACCTAAATTATATAAAAATCACTTTTTAAAATTGTCAATTATTTATTTAGTTCCGTTGATGATGTTTTTTATAATTAGATCGATTGTTATACCTTATTTTGGAATTCAAAAAGGTCATATTAGAGAACCAATGTCTGTTCCATTACAGCAAATTGCAAGAACGGTCAAAGAAAATAATGAAAATATTAGTGATAAAGAAAAAAGAGAAATAAATGAAATTCTTCCTTATAACAATCTCCCAAATCTTTATAATCCCAGACTTTCTGATAATGTTAAAAGCGAATTTAACGAAGAAGCCTTTTCTGCTAATCCTAAAAAATATATAAGGTTATGGTTTAAACTTGGAATTAAATATCCTAAATCTTATTTAGAATCATTTTTGTGTAATTCTTATGGATATTGGTACCCAGAAACTAAATATTGGGTTGTGTCAGATAGCAGTTACATTGGTATGCTTTATTTTTATAAAGAAAATAATTGGACCGTTTACGATAAGGATATAGAAAATTATTTAAAAGATGATTCTATAATTAAAAGAATGATATGTAAATTATTTAATGACTATGTTAGAGAGATTCCTATAGTGTCTATGATATTTAGTATAGGGTTTTATTTTTGGTTTGAACTTTTTCTTTTTGTATTTTGTCTTAAAAATAAAAGAAATAATATATTACCTTTATTTTTTATTATTTTAGCAGCTTTTATAATTTGCATTATGTCACCTGTACATGCTGAGATGAGATATGCTTATCCTGCTGTTATTATGTTCCCTATTATTTTTTCTTTTAGTATTTTTAAAGTTAAAAAAAGAACAATTAAATAGTATTAAATTTATAATAGTATTAAAAAAATTTTTCTATATTTATTTTTTAATTACAAAAATATTAATAAATTAAATATGGATTTTTTTAAATAAAGTGGTATAATACATTTCGTTATATATAAAAAATATTATTTGTTTTGAATTTATTTTTATGAATATTAATTAAGAATATATAAATTTATATAATTGGCAAAGTGTTTTAATGAAACTAGATGAGGTAGTAGTTAAAGAAGTAAAATATATGTCGATAGTTTTTATATGCTTTCTCACATTTTTCACTTTCAAATAAAATCGCTTTAAAAATATTTATAACATAAAATCAACTTTCAGATTTCTTTTAAGATAATCTGAAAGTTTAACTTACCTAATTTAAGTTTACTCATCGTCACTTTTTAGAATACTTTTAAGATATGAACCAATTTTCACACCTTGCACAAATGGTGTTAAGGGATCAGGAATAGCACTGATAAGTTCACCCATAAAATTGGAAAATGAAAATCCTCCACCAACATTTGCTAGATTTTCATCAGATAGTTTTCTCCAATTTACTAATTCTCTTATGAGTTTAATTAACACCTGTTCAAACTCTTCTCTTGAATAATCACCTTTCTGTATCGTTAAACAAAATTCATACATTTCTGTGATAGTATTTTTTCCTATCAACTGTAAAAATAATTTTTCATCAGAACTTAATTTTAATAATAACTTTTTTAGTGATTCGTTCATATTATTCACCCCTAAATTAATTAATGTCAGTTTATTATATTATACTATACTATATGTTCATAATTGTCAAATAAATTTATTTTTTTGAAATAAAATTATATATAAATGTATTTTTAGAATATAAACAGAGAAAATAAAACCAAGAGGTGAAAAAAATATGAAAAAAACCGATAAAAAAACAATAAAAAATTCAAAGCAAAAAGATGAAAATTATAACTGCGAAAACAACAATCAAATTAATGATATGGGATCCGTAATTACAAACTCTAATGGCAGAAAAATATATTGTCTAACCGTAATTGGGGAAATAGAAGGCCATTATATTTTAGATTCAAAAAGTAAATCCACAAAATATGAGCACTTAATTCCTAAATTAGTAAGTATCGAAGAAGACGAAACTATTGATGGATTACTAATATTATTAAATACAGTCGGAGGAGACGTAGAAGCAGGACTTGCAATTTCTGAAATGATATCAGGGATGAAAAAGCCAACCGTATCTTTAGTGTTAGGTGGGGGACACTCTATAGGTGTACCTCTTGCAGTTTCAGCTAAAAAATCTTTTATAGTTAAATCTGCAACCATGACAGTTCATCCCGTCAGATCTACAGGCATGATACTAGGTGTGCCTCAGGCTTTTGAATATTTTCAAAAAATGCAGGAAAGAATAGCTAATTTTGTGGTAGAAAATTCTAAAATTTCATTTGATAGATTTTATAGTTTAGTTATGAATACAGAAGAATTAGTCCTAGACGTTGGTTCGGTTTTGGATGGAAAAAAAGCAGTAAAAGAAGGCCTGATAGATAAAATAGGCAGTCTATCAGACGCTATAGAATGTTTGCATAAAATGATTGATAAAAAGTAACGTATATTATTTTTTAACTTCATTTTCTTTTTCTTTAATTCTTTCATTTTAATTAAATTTGCTTCTTCTTTAAGCTTATTTAGTTCTTTTTCCTTTTTATCAATTTCTAACTTAAATTCAAGAACTTCTTTATTTTGTTTTGTACCAAGAGTGCCCTGAAGTTTTAGCACATATTTAATCATACTTGCTTTTCTTTCTATTTGAACCAATTCATTTATTGTATCTTCATCTAATTTTGATTTTTTTGCGTCCTTTAAAACAAAATCAAGTGTTTTTACTATTGTTGATAATTTATTCATTAATAACTACCTCGTATTATAAAATATTAACAATATAATTGTTATATATATTATTATATCAAGATAAATTTTTAAAAAATATATATTATGAACAATGATCAAATTGATTTCATTTTTTTAAAATATAAGTAGTATTTTATAATTTAAAATAGTAATATTATACGTAGTATTATTATTTTAGAGGTGGAAAAATGAATATAATCAGCGCAGCAATACAAGGAACAGTTCAAGGACTAACAGAATTTTTACCAATATCAAGCAGTGGTCATTTATTACTATCTCAGCATATTTTAGGGCAGCAGCAAAATAATCTTTTTTTTAATGTTATGCTACATTTAGGAACACTCATGTCAGTAATATTAGTATACTATAAGACCATATTAGACCTAATATTTTCATTCTTTTCCTTAATAAAAGATATTTTTACAGGAAAATTTAATCTAAATAAGCTGGATGAAAATAAAAGAATGGTTGTAATGTTAATAATAGGCCTTGTACCTCTTTTTTTATTGTTCATTCCTCTCCCTGGAGGAGTTAAAAATATAAAAGGATTGGCAGAAATTTTGTCAAACGATAAAAATATTATTTTAGTAGGAATATGTTTAATAATAACAAGCATTTTATTAACACTTGGAATCAAGATAAGCAGAGAAAAAAATTCAAAACATCTTATAAAGAAAGATAAAAATAAAATTATAGAGAGCAATGGAAAAAAAGAATACAATATTATGGATGCCATATACGTGGGAATAATGCAATTTATAGCAGCGATATTTCCCGGAATTTCAAGATCAGGTTCTACCTTATCTGTGGCACTAATGAGAGGTATTAACAGACAAAAAGCCATCGATTTTTCATTTATATTGGGAATCCCTGCAATAATAGCAGCTTCATTATTAGAAATTAAAGAAGTGTTTGAATCCGAATCAGCAATGTCAGCAATTCATATTCCAAGTATAGTCGTTGGAATACTATTTTCAGTAGTAGTCGGATTTTTATCTATAAAATTATTTAAGTGGATTTTAGCTAAAGATAAAACTAATATTTTTATAAATTACACCTTGGCAGTTGGAATACTTTCCGTTATAATAGGCATTGTAGAGATTAATAAAGGAACAAATATATTTAGTGGCACTTTGCTCTAAAATAATTTAAATAAAAAATAGGTGTAATATGAAAAATTCAGAAAATTCTATAAAAAGACCTGTTAGAAAAAATACCTCATTAAACAAAAATAAAAAAAAAAGCGTACCTAAATACAATTATTTTGGACAAATAATTGTATTTTGTTGTTCAATACTAATGTTTTTTATAGTACTAATCCCCGGGGAAAATATATGGTTGTTTTTACATAATCTGGTTTTAGGACTTTTTGGAAATTGTTCTATACTGTTGCCGTTATTTTTGTTATATGTATCTATAATTTCGTGTATTGACAAACTAAAAGAAAACCTAAATTTTAAACTATTGCTTTCAGCAGTGACGATCGTACTATTTTGTAGTTTAGTATATATTTTTTCAGGAGTAAGCATAATAAGTAAAAATTCAAATTTTTTTGAAAAAATAGTATTATCGTATAAAATGGGTATATCTAATGAAAGTTCGGGAGCAATAGGAAGTATGCTAGGTTTATCATTATCGTGGGCTTTTGGCATAGTTGGGGCTAAAATAATAAATATTTTATTAATTTTTATATCGGTAATGATTCTAACTGGAACAAGTCTTATTCAAATTTTTTATACTTTTTCAAAATTCCTAAAGGTGATTGACAAAAATATTCATAACGGAATACATAGGTTCAAAAAATTAAAGCTGCAAAAAAAAGCTCAAAAAATATTAAATGAAAGCAATTCAACTAACTATAAAGAAAACGAACCCTTGAGTAGTTCACAAACAATTCAGAAGATGCAAAACAAAAAAATAATAAACTTTCAATATAAAGACGAACAAAATATGATGCCAAAAGAATCCAATAAAAATATTTATTCAGATGACACTATCCCTATAAATGATGTAGTTGAAAATATTTCTCCACAATCGAAAAATACTATGCCAATCGAAAAACAGCAAAAAGAAAACTATCGTACTTTAATAAATTCAGACTATTCTTATCCGGAAATAGACCTTTTAAACAAATCTGTTTCTCCCAAAAAAAGCGATATAGCCTATGAACTTGAAAATAACGGGAAAATACTTGTCGATACTCTAAGCAGCTTTAACGTACAAACTAAAATCATAGAGATTAGCAGAGGACCATCAGTAACAAGATATGAACTTCAACCAGCGCCAGGTGTAAAAATAAGTAAAATAACGAATCTCTCAGACGATATAGCTTTAAATCTGGCTGCCTCAGGAGTAAGAATAGAGGCCCCAATTCCAGGAAAATCCGCAGTTGGAGTTGAAATTCCAAATAAAATTATAAGTGTAGTAAATATGAGGGAACTTATATCATCTCAAGAATTTATGTCTTCTAGGAGCAAACTTACAGTCGTACTTGGAAAAGACATAGCGGGTAAAGTAGTAATAGCAGATTTAAGTAAAATGCCTCATTTACTAATTGCAGGTTCAACGGGTTCAGGTAAATCAGTATGTATAAACTCATTTATAATAAGCTTACTTTATAAATCAACCCCGGAAGAAGTAAAACTGCTCATGATAGACCCTAAGGTCGTGGAACTTGGAATATACAACGGCATACCTCACCTTTTAGTACCGGTTGTTACAGATTCCCGAAAAGCAGCCGGCGCCTTAGGATGGGCAGTTAACGAAATGCTTATAAGATATAAAAAGTTTGCTGAAAATAACGTGAGGGATTTAGCATCATATAACCATCTAGCAGAGCGTAAAGACCCTCCCCTTGATAAAGAAGGAAATCCTATACAAAAAATGCCACAAATAGTAATAATTATAGACGAACTTTCAGACTTAATGATGGCAGCGCCAAATGAAATAGAAGATTATATATGCAGATTAGCGCAGATGGCGAGAGCTGCGGGAATGTATTTAGTAATAGCTACTCAAAGGCCTTCTGTAGACGTAATTACAGGCATAATAAAGGCCAATATTCCAAGCAGAATAGCTCTTGCCGTGTCTTCACAAATAGACTCCCGAACAATTATAGACATGAGTGGAGCTGAAAAACTACTTGGTAGGGGAGATATGATGTTTTCCCCAGCAGGATCGTCTAAACCAATAAGGGTTCAAGGTTGTTACGTTACAGATGAAGAAATAGAAAAGGTAATAGAAGCCGTAAAAGAAAACGATGCGCAGA
>CAYQCM010000063.1:0-6903 GCA_964416045.1 uncultured Eubacteriales bacterium
TAAATTCAAGAAACGGTACCGTACTTGTATCGGCTGCAGCAGGTTCCGGAAAAACAGCCGTACTCGTAGAAAGGGTTATTAAACGCCTTACTGATAAAATTAATCCATGCACTGCTGATAAACTTTTAATCGTAACTTTTACAAATGCTGCAACTGACGAAATGAAAAAACGTATTTCAAAAAAACTTTCTGAAATGATTGAAAATAATCCAAGCGATATAAATTTAAAACGTCAGCAGATTCTTATAAGAAGAGCTAATATTGGTACGATACATAGTTTCTGCAATAATATCGTCAAAGATAATTTCTATAGATTAAATATATCCCCAAACTTTAGAATATCTGAAAATGGAGAAATTTCCGTACTAAAAGCTAAATCCATGGCCTCCTTAATGGATGAATTGTATAATAAAAATGATAATATTTTTTTAGAGCTTGTAAACACTCTAAGCCAAGAAAAAAATGATTCTTCTCTTACTGACACAATAGAGGATATATATAATTTCATAAGATCCTTCCCATTTGAAGAAACATGGTTTAAAGAAAAACTAAATCTATATAATAGCGACCAAACAGATATAACAGATACTCTAATTGGAAAAATAATCATCCAGTATACTAAAGAATGTTTGGAGTTTGTAATTTCAATTACAAAAAATTCTTTGGAAATAATATCTAAAGATCCGAATATGCTCAAGGCATATTCTAAAAATATAAAAAGTAATCTTTCTCTTTTTCAAAGTATATATAATAATCTGGATAAAAGCTGGGATACAGTTTTTGAAAATATAAATTCCCTTAAGTATGATGGATCGTATGATAGAAAAATTAAAGAAATTAAAGAAAATCCATATAAACCCCTAATTGATGAAAACAAAGAACTAATAAATAAAACTATTAAAAAAATCAAATCTAATTTCTTATATGATTCGGTGCAAAATAAAGATACTCTTGAAAAAATGTATCCTTTGGTTCAAAAGCTGTTTGAGTTGGTTACCAAATTTGGACAATATCTGGATAAATTAAAAAAAGAAAAAAATATTGCAGATTTTAACGACCTGGAAAAATGGACTCTAAAATTATTAACGGTTCAAAATGACGATGGCAGTATTATGAAAAGTCCGCTTGCCGTAGATCTTTCAAAAAAATTTGAAGAAATAATGATTGACGAATACCAAGATACCAATGAAACTCAAAATATGATATTTAAAATGATATCTAAAGATGAAAAAAATCTTTTTATAGTTGGAGACGTTAAACAAAGTATATATGGATTTCGTCAGGCAAGACCGGAAAATTTTATCAATAAAAAAAATACGTACGATAATTATGATCCAAGTCTTGAAAATTACCCATCTAAAATAATTTTAGACAAAAATTTTAGAAGCACACAAAAAATCATAAACTGCGTTAATTTTATATTTAAACACTTAATGTCTGAAAAAACGTCCGACATATCATATAATCAGGAGGATCACTTAGTATTTTCTGACACAAACACACATCAAAACCCGGATAATACATCCTTAGAAATCGTATACGGAAAAAAAGACAATCAAAATAGTTCCAGTGAAATTATAGAATCTCATCATATAGCGAATTTAATATCCAACATGATTAATAAAAAATATCCGGTAAAAGATAAGGATACTACAAGACCTATAAGATATAGCGATGTCTGTATATTATTAAGATCTACGAAAAACAGCGCTAAAATATACTCCCAAGAATTAAATAAACTTGGAATTCCATGTTTTATAGATCTAGGAGAAAACTTTTTTGATACTTACGAAATATCAACTATACTATCAATCTTAAAAACAATAGATAATCCTATTCAAGACATTCCCCTAATAGCAACTTTAATGAGCCCGATATTTGGATTTACTCCAGATGATCTTAGTAGAATAAGAATTTCCAAGAAAGAAGGCCCTATATATTTTGCTATAAAGGAACTTTCGGAATCCGGAAATAAAGATTGTGAAAGATTTATGAATAAGATTAATTCATATAGAACTTTTGCAGCAGTAATGACGGTTCATGACATTATAAACTACATATACGCAGACACGGGTTATACAGAAATTATAAGGGCCATGCCAAAAGGAAATAATAAATTATCAAATCTTAGAATATTTCTAGACTTTGCCAAAAAATATCAAAATGATATCTGCAAGGATCTATCTGAATTTCTATCATTTGTCGACAGACTAATAGAAAAAAAAATCAATCCAATTGTCTCATCAAATATTACATCTGAATTATCAGATGAAGTACATATAATGAGTATACATAAATCTAAAGGATTAGAGTTTCCGGTCTGTATCTTAGCGGGATGCTCAAAACAATTTAATGTGGATAATAAAAAAGTCCTTATGCATCCAAATCTAGGAATCAGTTTCAAATTAAAAGATCAAAAAAATATTGTAAATTTCAATAATCTCCAAAGACAAGCTATTAAAATAGGTCTTCGTAAACAAGAAATAGCAGAAAACCTTAGAATACTCTATGTTGCACTTACAAGAGCAAAACAAAAACTCATAATCGTATCCCACATAGAAAATATAGACGAATATATTAAAAAAATGACTAAATTAAACGATATAAGTAAAGATATATCCCCTTACATAATTAAAAACTGCAATTGTTTTCTCGATTGGATTATTTTGTGCGCTTTAAAAACCGAGTCCGGAAAGAAACTATATGAAAAAATCGATAAAATACCAAGTTATGCAGAAAATAGTATAAGCAATATTTTTGATATAAATCTTTCTTATGCGGGAAACAATAAAATAATAAAAAATGAAACTGAGAAAGAAACAAAAGAAAATCTAACTATTGATAATAACTTAATTGATAAAATAAAAGAAAGATTCAACTTCGTATACCCATACTCAAACTTGAATATTATGCCCCTCAAAATTACCGCTACTAACTTACTTAAAAAAGATACTTGGAAAGAAAGTATTGCCTCATCAAGACCGGCATTTATGTCTAGAGTTAATATAAGTCCAAGTGAAAGAGGAACTATTCTACATAATTTCATGTATTTTGCAGATTATAATAAAGCAGCATCAAATATAGATGAATATTTATCATATATGGCTGAGAAGGGTATAATGACCCAAAATGAAATTAATATTATAAATAAAAACTCCATCCAGAACTTTTTTAATAGCAGTATAGGACGAAAAATCTTAAAAACTAGAAAACTATATAGAGAATATAGATTTACCGTTAATTATACTGACGAAAATGAAACTTTACTGCAAAATACTTGTAATCAAGAAGAAACTCCAATACTAATAGGATCAATAGATTGTGTATTCGAAGACGATAATGGTGAATATATAATTTTAGATTATAAAACAGACAAAATAGATGATATACATGAATTATCAAGAAAATATTCCAGACAACTAAATATATATAAAAATGCCTTTGAAAAATGTGAAAATGTAAAGGTTAAGGAACTTATCATATATTCCTTTCACCTAAATAGTTTTATAAACATTATCTAAAAACAGGGAGGAACTATATCTTGCAAAATCAGGATATTAAACTTACCAAAGATTTTTATGAAGAGCCTTATCATTCTTATAAATACTTTGGAAACCATAGCGCCATTATTAATAAAAATCTTACCAGTGTTTTTAGAGTGTGGGCCCCTAATGCAAAATCCGTATCCTTAGTTGGCGATTTTAATAACTGGGACAGAAATATAAATAAAATGAAAAAAATAGATAAAACAGGTACATGGGAAATATATATTTATCCACACCTTCCGGCATATACAATATATAAATACAGTATTGAAAGTAAAGATAATAAAATTTTTTTAAAGTCTGATCCCTACTCATATCACTTTGAAACTAGGCCAAATAACGCATCCAAAGTTTACGACATAGAAGGTTATAATTGGAACGACTTAAAATGGAATAATAAAAGGAAATCATGTAATCATTATAATGAACCAATGAATATATATGAACTTCATTTGTCATCCTGGAAAAAACACATTGATAATAATACATTTTCATATCAAGATCTTGCTAATACTCTTATCTCCTACGTTAAAAAAATGGGATATACACATATAGAATTAATGCCTATATGTGAATATCCATACGACGCCTCTTGGGGGTATCAAGTAACAGGATATTTTGCCCCTACTTCAAGATATGGTACACCCCATGACTTTATGGCCTTTATCGATAAATGCCACCTGGAAAATATAGGCGTAATAATTGACTGGACCCCCGCCCATTTTCCAAAAGACGGATATTCCCTAGCAAAATTTGACGGTACATGCCTTTATGAATATGAGGATCCTAAAATCGGAGAACATAAAGAATGGGGAACATTAGTATTTGATTATAGCAAAGAAGAAGTCGTAAATTTTTTAATATCAAGCGCTATATTTTGGTTTGAAAAATACCATATAGACGGTATCCGAGTAGATGCTGTGGCTTCTATGCTATATCTCGATTACAGCCGAAAAGACGGTCAGTGGATCAAAAATAAGTATGGAGATAAACAGCATCTTGAAGCAATAGATTTCCTTAAAAAACTAAATGAAACCGTATTTAAATACTTCCCCCATGCTATCATGATAGCTGAAGAATCTACGTCTTGGCCAATGGTTTCCAGACCCACATACTGCGGAGGACTTGGATTTAATTACAAATGGAATATGGGCTGGATGAACGATATGCTCCAGTTTATAAGTATGGATCCAATATATAGAAGTAAGCATCACGATAAAATTACATTTTCTTTTTTTTATGCCTTTTCAGAAAATTTTATACTGCCCATTTCACATGATGAAATAGTTTATGGTAAGAAATCTTTAATTAATAAAATGCCGGGAAATTATGACGAAAAGTTTCAATCAGTTAGAGCATTTATGTCTTATATGATAGCCCATCCGGGGAAAAAACTCACTTTTATGGGTACCGAATTTGGCCAATTTAAAGAATGGGATTTCGAAAATCAGCTGGATTGGAATATCCTCGATTTCCCAAAACATAAACAACTGCACACCTTTTTTAAAAGTCTTAATCATTTCTATCTTGAAAATAGTCCTTTATGGGAAGCGGATTTTTCGTGGGAAGGATTTTCATGGATATCAAACGATGACTATAAACAAAGCATAATAAGTTTTAGAAGAATAGATAAAAATAAAAATGAAATTATAATAGTATGTAATTTTGTACCCGTAAAAAGAGAAAAATATAGAATAGGTATTCCTTTTCATGGAGAATATAAAGAAATTTTTAATTCCAATTACAAAGAATTTGGTGGAAATAAAAATCATAAAAAAGAAAATATTGTTTCCGAAAAAATTCCATTTCATAGTCACGAGCAGTCGATAGAACTTGAAATTGAAGGAATGTCCGTTATATTTCTAAAGCTTCACAAAAAATTCGTTTCCAATAAAGTTAAAAGTCAGAATAATAAAAAAGATATTTAGGATTTAGGATTTAAAATTTAGAATATGGGGGGTGTATATTTAATGTATTCAAAGCAAAAAGTAGTCGCCATGCTTTTAGCGGGGGGACAAGGTAAAAGACTTGGCATACTTACAGAAAAATTGGCTAAACCCGCTATTCCTTACGGCGGAAAATACCGTATTATAGATTTCCCACTTTCTAATTGCGTTAACTCCGGCATAAAAACAGTAGGCGTACTTACTCAATATCAACCTCTTGTCCTAAATGAATACCTGGGTAATGGACAGCCCTGGGATCTTGACCTTATGGACGCAGGTTTACAAATATTATCTCCATACCAAAAAAATGACGGTGGCGATTGGTATAAAGGAACGGCAAACGCTATATATCAAAATATACACTATATAGAAAGATATAATCCCGAATACGTTTTAATAATATCAGGTGATCATATATACAAGATGGACTACTCTAAAATGATAGCTTTTCATGAAGAAAACGATTCAGACTGTACTATTGCTGTTATAAACGTCCCTCTCAATCAGGCAAAAAGATTTGGAATTCTAAATACACATAAAAATGGTTTAATATATGAATTTGACGAAAAACCCAAAAAACCTAAAAGTACTAAAGCTTCTATGGGAATATATGTGTTTAAATGGGATAAACTCAAATCATACTTAATAGAAGATGAAAGCATAAAAGATTCGTCCAACGACTTCGGTAAGGACATAATGCCAAGAATACTTTCTCAAGGAGCAAAAATGTATGCATATGAATTCAGAGGATATTGGAGAGATGTTGGCACTATACAAAGTTTTTGGGAGTCTAACCTAGATCTTTTAAATCCAAGCTCTGGAATTAATATTAACGATAAAAACTTTCAAATATACTCTCATAGTCCTAACATGCCTCCACACTATATATCTCATCAGTCTAAAATTGAAAACTGCATCATAGCAGAAGGATGCAGTATACATGGAAATATTAAGAATTCTATTATATTTCCCGGAGTATATGTTGGGAAACACTCTAAAATTTATAATTCAATTATTATGCCGGGAGTTAAAGTAGGAAATAGCTCTAAAATCAATTATTCTATAGTATGCGAAAATACCGTTATAAATGAAAATTCAAAAATAGGAGTTTCATTAGTTAAAGACTTTGATAAAAGATCTAAACTCAAACATAATATAACAGTTATTGATCAAAATAATATTATAAATAATGATAATTTACCTAAAGATGAAAAAGATAAGGACAATATGGATGTGACAAGGGCTATATGAGAGGAAACAATTTAATAGGAATTATTTTTTCAAATATTGGAGAAGAGTCTCTTGGCGGTCTAACTCAATTTAGAACCATGGGGTCTGTTCCTGTTGCAGGAAAATACAAGATGATTGATTTTCCTCTTTCTAATATGTCTAACTCTGGGATAAATAGGGTT
>CAYQCM010000064.1:0-6805 GCA_964416045.1 uncultured Eubacteriales bacterium
ACGTGAACCACATTCTGTCCGACCCTGTTACCATAGAATGCACCTCCAATAGCACAAACAGTTTTTATAGTTGAACAAGCGACACTCTTACATAAATCGTCCATTCCCCCAACTACTTCATCTAAGTCTTTATCACTTTTAATTTCCACTTCGCCTGACAAAACCTTTTCTGTGGCTGTTAATATATTTGATATATCTTTATGCGTAATGCTAGAATTTTCTTCCTTTAAAATTTTTTTAGCCTCTTTTTTAAAACTTTCGTCTTTCATTAAAGTCTCGGTTAACTTTTTTTCTTCTAAAAGTTTATATAGAGTATTTTTATCCATAATAACATCCCTTTCTAAATTATGTAAAATATGTCTCGGCGTTTATTATTTTAACTCAAAAAAAAAAACAATTATTTTTATGTTAAATTTTGCCAATACAACAAGCTTTACAAAAATATCCAATTAAATTTTTCTTAACAAAAAATAATTTTACAAAACGTATTTATTTTTTGTTTTGATTATGGTAAAATAATAGTGTTCATTATTCATGTAATTTAACATGTAGTTGGATAGGTATTGTACGATGAAAAGTTGTGAACCATGTCAGGCGGGGAACCGAGCAGCATTAAACATTCTATTTCATGCGATACAATTAATCTTTTCAACTGCATGTTAAGTTACATGGATGTTATTTGCAAAATCAGGAGTGTTTTGGATGTATCGTGTATTATACCGAAAATGGCGTCCTAAGGTTTTTAGTGACGTAACAGGGCAAGATCATATTATTACCACTTTAAAAAATGAAATTAAATCCGAACGTATATCCCACGCTTATTTATTTACAGGATCAAGAGGTACAGGCAAAACTTCCTGCGCTAAAATTTTTTCTAAAGCTATAAATTGTCCGAACTCCAGCGATGGTAATCCCTGTTTAGAGTGTAATATATGTAAGGGTATAGACTCGGGAAATATTCTAGACATCACAGAAATAGATGCTGCCAGTAACAATGGCGTTGAAAATATAAGATCCATTAGAGAAGAAGCATTTTTTATGCCATCTGCGTGTAAATACAGGATTTATATAGTAGATGAAGTACATATGTTATCGACCGGCGCCTTCAATGCTTTACTTAAAATATTGGAAGAACCTCCCTCCCATGTTATATTTATTTTGGCTACAACAGACGTTCATAAAGTTCCTCTTACGATCATCTCAAGATGCCAAAGATTCAATTTCTATAGAATTCTTCCCAAATATATTTATGAAAAACTAAATCACATATGTAAAGAAGAAAATATAAATATAGAATCTGAAGCTTTAAATCTAATATCCAATATCTCAGATGGATCGCTCAGAGATGCTTTATCTATACTTGACCAATTTTGCAATCATAGCAAGGAAAAAGTTACTTTGGAAATAGTGAAAAACACTCTGGGGTTTATAAATAACGAATATATATCAAAATTATTAGAATATATACAAGACAATAATCAATCGGAAATATTATTGTTAATTGAAGATTTATATATAAAATGTACAAACTTTTCTAAGGTTTGCGAAGACATCATCGATTACTTTAGAAATTTATTATGGTTTAAAACAGTCAAAGACCCTGAAAAATTAACTTTACAACGTAATTTGCCAATAAAATTTAATAATAACGTAAATGAAATAATCGATTGTATAGAAATACTAAAAAACTCACATCAAAATATGGCTAATGGTAGTCAGATCAAATATGAATTTGAAATTTGTATGTTGAAAATTTGTAATTTTCTACATAAAGATTCAAAAATTATATCTACTAAAAAAAATAAAAAAGAATCTTCTATTCCGGAATTATCAATACCAGCTCCCTCTCCTCAAAAAATGGCAGAGTTCCCTTATTGGAATAAAATTTTAGATTTACTTGAAAAAAATTTAAAGTCTAAGTCTATGGTAAAAGCATTCAAAAATTCTGTGGCATTTGAATCAGGAAATTTACTTTTAATTAAATCAGAAAATTCTCTGGTTTTTGAATTTCTAAGAGATATTTCTCACAGAGACGATGTCAGGTCTTTAATAAAACAAGTCACAGGAAAACATTATAATCTAGGTCCATATAAAGAAGAAACAAATCCTAAGCCTCTGAAAGAAAAAGATCCAATAGATTCATTTTGTGAAGATGCATTAAAAAACAATATAAGTATTAATATAAATTAATTAATTTTTTAAGGAGTATAATATGAAAGTAAGACTTCCAAAAAACAATAATCCAGGAATTGGTAACATACAAAAACTTGCAAAAAAAGCTCAAGAAGCTCAGGAAAAAATGGATATGGTATCGCAAGAGCTAGAAAATAAAGAATACTGTGCTACTTCTGGTGGAAACGCTGTTAAAGTAGTAATAAACGGTAAACCACAAATTAAATCTATTCATATAGATCCATCCGTAGTGGACGTTGATGACCTTGATATGCTTTCAGATATGATTATTGCCGCTACAAACGAAGCCATTAAAAAGTCCTGTGAGGAAAAAGATACATCTATGCAAAGTATTTCAAGTCAATTAAATATACCGGGACTATTTTAATTATGTCAGAATACAGTGTAACTTGCCTTGCAAAACTAATAGATAACTTTAATAAAATTCCTGGTATAGGTAAAAAAACAGCAAAACGTATGGCATATTCTATTTTAAAGATGTCAAATAACCAAGTTAATGAATTTGCTGATTCTATAATAAAGGCTAAACAAACTATAAGATATTGCAAAATTTGTTGTAATTTTACAGATAAAGAAGTTTGTTCTATTTGCAGTGACAATAACAGGGACAAAAGTATAATATGTGTTGTAGAAGATCCAAAGGATGTGGAAGCTTTTGAAAAAAGTAAGGAATATGACTTTACATATCACGTCCTTCATGGAACTATTTCCCCATTAAACGGTGTGGGCCCAGATCAACTTTGCATTAAAGAATTAGTTCGCAGAATCAAAGAAGATGTGGATGAAATAATAATGGCATGTAACCCCACAGTAGAAGGTGAAGCTACGTCAATGTATATTTCAAAAATTATTAAAACATTTGGCGTAAAGGTTACAAGGCTTGCATATGGGATACCAATGGGTGCAAACTTAGAGTATGCAGATGAAATAACATTATATCGTGCTATTCAGGGAAGAGGACAAATATAAATTATCAAGAGTAACATTTTATAATAATGTTACTCTTATCTTATAAAAAATTATCACCCAAACATATCTATAAATATTATTTAGAATTAACGATAGAAGTTTGTGCTGTTAACGGGACAGTAGGAATTGTATTAAAAGATATAGTCCCTCCATAAGCACAATTGGTAGTACAAGTATTGTTAACACCTGGCTGACCTCTAACCATTACAGTGGAAGAACCGGGAGACCAAGTTGATACAATAGGGACAAAAGTACATGCACCAGTCATAGGAACACCTAAAGCTGCTGATGTAGCGGCTATAACAGTAGGATTCGTAGTAGACTTACATGCTGGAAAAAAAGGTATATTAACTATTGGAGCACAATCTAAAATATTTGCAGCTGCTTGACCAGCTATTTTTACAGTGGAAACTAATACTGTCAATGCCACAGGAGGAACTGGTGTAGCTGCTACAGCAGCAACAGGTGAACCAGAAGCACTTGCTGCCATAGTACATGCCATTTTATCTCCATTTACTACCGGAAAACTCATAAAGACTCCTCCTAATATCTATTTATAAAGTGTAAACTAACATCTATAATTTTTTCAATTATATTTTAGAATCTGAATGCTTAGTGGGAAGAACGCTCACGTAAACCTTAGCTAAAATTCCATTATATAATTTAACTTCACAAGTATATCTTCCAAAAGCCTTTATATCATGCTGTAAAAATATTTTTCTTTTATTTAAATTAGTGCTATATTGTTTATTAATTTCTGCACATATATCTTTAGCAGTAACCGATCCAAACATTTTTTCTTCTTCTCCGGACTTAACAAAAATATTTATATTCTGCTCATTGATTAAATTATATATCTTTTCAGCTTCTGCTTTTTCTAATTCTATTTTATATTCATGGGACTGCTGTTGATTTTTCAATTCGTTTAAAGACTTAGTATCAGCTTCTTTTGCTAATTTTTTAGGTAATAAATAATTTCTTGCATAACCGTCCGAAACATTAACTACTTGATTTTTTTTCCCGCTTCCCTTTACATCTTGTAATAAAACTACCTGCATACTCTAATACCCTCCAAATTTATATCTAATACTCTATACTTCCATTATTATGGGTAAAATTACTGGATTTCTTCTAGTCTTATTATGAAATAGCTTATACAAATCATCTCTTATTTTAGTCTTTATTGTAGTCCAATCACGAAGTTTCTGTACCGAACAACTTTCTATCGCTTTTATAGCAACATACCTTGCTTCATCCATAAGCCTTTCAGACTCCCTTACATATACAAATCCTCTTGAGACAATATCCGGACCGGCTATTATATGTTTGTCTGAAGAATCTAGGGTAGCTACTACTACAATAAGTCCATCTTCGCCAAGGTGCTTTCTATCCCTAAGGACAATACTTCCCACATCACCCACACCTATACCATCTACGAGCACAAGTTCTACAGGTACTTGCCCTACTTTCTTTATTCCGGATTCACCGATTTCTAATACATCTCCGGCTTCTCCAACATATATTCTACTGCTCTCCATGCCCATATTTTCCGCAAGTTCTGCATGTTTCTTTAAATGCTTATATTCTCCATGAACAGGTATGAAATATTTAGGTTTTGTAAGGCCTTGTATAATTTTAAGTTCTTCCTGACATGCATGGCCCGAAACGTGAATTTCATACATAGATTCATATATTACCTCGCACCCAAGCTTCATCAGACCGTTAATAACAGCTCCTACTGTTTTTTCATTTCCAGGTATTGGAGTTGCGGATATTATAATAAAGTCTTCAGGACCAACTGAAACCTTACGATGTTCTGAAAAAGCCATTCTATGGAGTGCAGACATTGGCTCTCCTTGACTTCCTGTAGTGACTAGTACAATCTCACTATTAGAATACTTAGTAATTAATTCTATGTCTATAATTATATCGTCAGGGACATCTATATAGTTAAGTTGCTTAGATATAGTAACATAGTTCATCATGCTTCTTCCAGAAAATGCTACCTTACGCTTATATTTTATAGCACAGCTTATAATCTGCTGTATTCTGCCAATATTGGATGCAAAGGTTGCTATTACTATTCTTCTATCACCTGCTTTTTGAAAAAGCCTTTCAAAGGATTCATTGATTTTTCTTTCTGTCATAGTGTATCCAGGTCTATCGGCATTAGTTGAATCTGCCATCAATGCAAGTACACCCTTTTTACCAATTTCAGAAAATCTTGCAAGATCTATCATCGGTCCTCTTGAAGGAGTACAGTCTATTTTAAAGTCACCGGTATGAACTATTGTACCTGCAGGAGACGTTATTGCTACACCTACAGCGTCAGGAATCGAGTGATTTACATGTATAAATTCTATACTCATAGATCCTAACTTAATTGTTTGTCCAGGTGAAACTATATTTAATTTAGCAGCCCCTGATAATTTATGTTCTTTTAATTTACTGCTTAAAAGTCCAATAGTTAACGCCGTACCATATATTGGAATATTCACTTTATTAAGTAAATATGGCACTGCTCCAATATGATCTTCATGACCATGTGTAATTACAAGTCCTCTTATTCTTTCCCTATTACTTTCAAGATAAGAAAAATCAGGTATTACAAGGTCGATTCCTAACATTTCACCATCGGGAAACGCCATTCCACAATCAAGTATTATAATATCATCGCCAAATTCAAAAAGGGTAATATTTTTACCTATCTGATTAAGCCCACCCAAAAATATTACTTTCATATTTGGTTTATCGATTTTTTTATTATTATTTCTATGATAAGGTCTAGGTGAAATTTTATTTGTTGATGCAGATTTATTGACTGTAGTTTGAGAATTATTTTTTGTATAGACTTTACTATTTTTTTTATTAGTACTTTCTGAATATTTTTTAGTTATATTATTTGAATTATTAGCCTTAACCTTTGGGATTTCTGTTAAATTTGATACTTTAGTTGACGTTCCTTGAACGCCGATTTCATTACTTTCGTTCACTAATTTACCCCCTATATTTAAAAACAACAATAACATATTAATCCGTCATCAAAACAAAAAACAACAATCCGAACAACCACAGTATATAAATATTACTATTAAACCTCTAAATTGTCAACACGTTTTTAATATAGAAAAGTAATCAAAAACTATACAACATCATACATAAAAAAATTATGTATTGATCTTAAACCTATTAGATTCTTCGACTATTTCTATATATTTATTTTGGTATTCCTTTAATTTTTGCACAATTTCATTCACCGACATCATATCTAATACAATTTGGATTATCAAAAACAGTAGGTGTAATACCATTTTCTATGAATGTCCTCTGTATTAATAAAAATGTCACAGTTCTAAGATTTGCATCACGAAACGCATGTAACTGATCTAAATTTTGACAAATTCAAATAATAATTTCTAATTTTTTCCCTCTAAATACACATCTCTATCAACTAAATAACCAACAACATATTCATTATTTTTTAATCCTTGAAACTTCAAATAATAATCTTCAAAAATTATATTAATGGATTGTCTCATATCACCTCGACTTGTTGATGAAGTAGCAAATATAAACTATCGTCAAATTTTTTATTCATACATTCATTACCTAAAGTATAATTTTTAAAACATTACTCACGTTT
>CAYQCM010000065.1:0-6767 GCA_964416045.1 uncultured Eubacteriales bacterium
AGATGGCCAACTTATAAATACTTTTTCTGATGAACCGGTTATTGCTAGATACGTTAAAAATCTTTCATATATATCTTGCTGATTTAAGGTTTGATTCATATTAAGCCCTAGAGATATAAGATACTGTCTTTCCTCATCGCTTATTATACTGTTTATTTTAGATACTTTCGGAAATAACCCTTCACAAGCCCCTACTATAAATATAACTTTAGGATTTGAAAGCCTTATTCTATCTACGTCTCCAACTATTACTTCATCTATGGCTTGTGGAATAAATGCTATATCTTCAGATGCTATTACAATATGTAAAAGATCCATAAATTTTCTAAGAGTAATTTTTTGACTGTGAAATATTTTATCTATTTGATCAAGTGAGTTTATTAAAATATCCCATACTCTGGCCAATTCTTCTGACAATAATTCATTTCCGTTTTCTATAAGACTATTACAAAAATTTTTAATATTTTTTTGAATACTAATGCTTTCCAAAAATTTATATATTGAAAAACATATTTTATGTCCGCTAGAGTTAATGCATTCTTTTTTTAATGTTTCAAAAGGAGATATTATTTTTTCTCTGATAGTATTTAATTTTGACAGCCAGTCTATTTCTTCATCTTCAAATTTAGAAGAAAAACCTCTAGGATTTTTTGTAAATGGTGATGTCCATTCTTCGTTTTTTATTTCCCAAAGCAGAGCATAATTTTCAATCTCGGATATTTCTTCTATGCTAAATTCTGTGAGTCCTGTTTTAAGGTATTTTATTATATCCTGAGGATCATAATTGTTAATAACGCAGTTTATTGCTGAAAATACTAAATTTAAAAGATTATTATTTAAAGCCGATTTAGGCTCGTCTATAAAATACTGCAGGTTATATTTTCTGAAGTATTCTTTTAATATACTTATATAATTTTCAGTATCTCCGGTTATTACGGCGAAATCTTTAAATCTGTAGTTTTGAGTTACCACTAATTTTTTTATAGTTCTTGCAACATAATCACATTCTTCATATATATTATCGGCATTATATATATTTATATTTTCCGGGGCATCAGTATATTTTACAAAGCTACTTCTAAAGAAGTTTTTTTGTAATTTTTTAAGTTCATCATTTTTAAATCTAGGCAAATTTTCAGGTAAGTTTATAATGTTCGTTTTAATATTATGGCTATTACATATTTTTAAAAGTTTATTGAGAGTTGAGCAAACCGGATAAAATAAGTTAAGATATTCATTTTTATATTCATAATAATTATTATCGCAGCAAAGTGTAATGTAGGATTCCTTAGACTGAACCAAAATATTTTCTATTATATTTAATTGTTGATAGTTAAACGTATGGAATGAATCTATAAAGACTGTATATTTATTAAACACGGGATTCTTAGATAAAAAATTAGATATATCGTTTAAATTGTCAAGAGGATCCAAAAATTGATTTTTAGTTAGAGTATTATAATTCTCAAGAATATATTTAAACTCAGATAATTTTTGTTTTAGTATTCCATCGTCCAAGTCATTACAAATATTTATTATATCTTCCGGTGAAATTTTTCCGGATTTAAATTCTTTCAGGGATTCTACCATTAAATCTATATTATTAACGTCTCTGCTTTTTGAATAAAGAAGCAAATTATTTTTAGACTTATCAATAGCGCAGCTCATGATAAGTTTTCGAAGTCCTTCAGTAAGAGAGTTTTTATATATATAACCAAACTTTCTGAAGATAAAATCAGATAATCTTGTAAAACTTAATATTTCGATAAATTTAAAGTCTTTTTCCCCTAAAGATTTTAAAATTTCTCTTTCATTTGAAAAAGAGGACTGTTCAGGGACAAGTAATATTATTTTTTTATTATTATTTTGAATATTTTTTTTTATAAGATCTCTTAATTTAGTGGTTTTTCCGCTTCCTGACGGACCAAGTATAATATTTAGAATTTGGATCTACTCCTTTTATGTACTAATAATTATTATATAAATGCAAATAAAAAACTCAAAAAATTCTGCAATATAGAATTTAATCGAGTTTAGTATAATATATTTAATCTAAAAAGTCTTTTAAAAGTTTACTTCTGCTTGGATGACGAAGTTTCCTAAGTGCTTTAGATTCTATTTGTCTGATTCTTTCTCTTGTAACGTTAAATACTTGTCCAACTTCTTCAAGAGTACGTGTTTTTCCATCCACAAGGCCAAACCTCATTCTTAAAACTTTTTCTTCTCTTGGAGTAAGTGTATCAAGTACTTCAAGAAGTTGTTCTTTAAGTAGAGTTTGGGACGCCTCTTCAACGGGTGCGGGAGCATCGTGATCCGGTATAAAATCGCCTAAGTGACTATCTTCTTCCTCTCCAATTGGAGTTTCAAGAGATACGGGATCTTGGGAGGCTCTTATTACTTCTTTAATTTTTTCTGTGGGTAAATTAAGCTCGTCTGCAACTTCTTCCGGGGTGGGTTCCTGACCGTTATTATAAAGAAGCTGACCCGATACTCTTTTAACTTTGTTCATAGTCTCAACCATATGAACAGGTATACGTATGGTTCTTGCCTGATCTGCTATTGCTCTCGTTATAGACTGCCTTATCCACCATGTTGCATAGGTAGAGAATTTAAATCCTTTAGTATAGTCGAATTTTTCCACTGCTTTTATTAATCCCAAATTTCCTTCTTGGATTAGATCCAGAAATTGTAGACCTCTACCCAAGTATCTTTTAGCTATACTTACAACTAATCTTAAATTAGATTCTGATAGTCTTTGCTTAGCGCGTTCGTCACCTTCAGATACTCGCACGGCAAGTTTTAATTCTTCATCAGGATCTAAAAGAGGAATTAATCCTATTTCTTTTAAGTATGCTTTAACAGGATCGTCGACTGAAATACCATCTAATAATTTGTCGTTTGATTCTTGGGGAGACTGGTTTTTTATTTTAGGTAAAATTTTATCTATAGTTTCAAGTTCATCACCTTGGGACTCTATAATTTCAACACCCATAGATTCAATAGAGTCGTAAAGTTGTTCGATTTCATTAGGATCGAAATCCACTTCTCCCATAGCGTCAAGGATATCATCCGTACTTATTTTTCCGCTTGATTTACCGTATTCCACTAAATCCTTAATGATATTATTTTTAGGATCCAAAGCTATATCGTTATCGTTCATATTTTTCATCCCTGCCTCTACTGTTTCATTTTTTTGAGTGTTACTATGTAATTTTTAAGTTCTGTAGAATTTATATCTTGGATATCTTTAATTTTAATTTTCTGATTTTCATTTTCGATTAATGATATGCATTCTTCGATAACTTGCCCATTTACATATTCTCTTTTATAATCGCATATTATTTTTGTAATTCTGCCGGCGTCTTCTATATCAAAACCTTCGGAAAGTATATTATTTAAATTTAAATCTTTATTATTTAGTATCAGCATTTTTATGGTTAAATACAATTTTTTATTAAAATTTATACCAAATAGATTTTCTGAAATTCTTGTCAGTATATTATTAGTAATATCGTAGTTATTTATTATATATGATAATATAGTTTCTTCAGCTTTTATCCTTTTTAAACTAAAAATCTGATTTTTATCTTTACTGTAGTAACTGAGATTATGAGATAAAATGTTAAGACTATTTTTATTTTTGGATATTTTACTTAAATATTTACCAAGTTGAGATTTTATAGAATCCTTGCTTATATTTACTTCACTGCTAAGTTTACTGCAATAAATATCTTTTTCGATATCGTTTTCAATATTTGATAAAACTTTTAAAGCTTCAGACGTGTATTTTATTTTGTCTCCAGAATCGCTGAGATTATACTTATTTTTTATATTTAGTAATTTATATTCTATATCAGGAATCGCATTTATAATGAGTTCATTAAATCTTATCTTACTTTCATCTTTGTAATATTTTATAAATTCATCAGGATCTTTTCCGTTGGGAATTGAAATTACTTTTGAAGATATACCGTTTTGTTTAAGTATGTCTATAGAACGTAAAGTTGCTTTTTGTCCTGCTTGATCCGAATCAAAGCAAAGTATTACTTCGTCTGTGTATCTTGACATTAATTTTACTTGTCCGGATGTCAGAGCTGTGCCAAGTGAGGCAATAGCATTTGTAAATCCGATTTGATGAAGGGAAATTGTATCCATATATCCTTCAGTAAGAATTAAATTTTTTAAACTACTATTTTTAGCAAAATTTATAGCAAAAATATTATCGCTCTTTTTAAATATGACGGTATCAGAAGTATTTAAGTATTTAGGATTATTTCCATCTAAAGCTCTGCCGCCGAATCCTATTACGTTCCCTCTGATATTGATTATTGGAAACATGATTCTATTTGAAAATCTATCTATAACTTGTCCAAAACGGTTTTTATACGCAACATTTGAATCTATAATATCCTTTTGAGAATATCCTTTGCTAGTTAGAAAATTAACAAGTGCAAATTTAGATTCTAACGAGTATCCCAGTCCAAAATGCTTTATTGATTTTAAAGATAAACTTCTTTTTTTTAGATATTCAAGAGCTTTTTTACCTTGCCTTCCACATAAATTATTGTGAAAAAATTTTGCAGATAGTCTGTTTATTTCATATACTGTCATTTTTTGTTTGTATGAATCATTTGAAAGTTCATCTTCGGGGAAGTTCATATTTGATCTTTGACAAAGAAATTTTAAAGACTCTATGTAATCAAGTTTTTCTATTAGACGAATAAATGTAATAACATCTCCACCTTTGCCGCAACCAAAGCAGTAGAACGATTCGTTTGAAGGATAAATAAAAAATGAAGCGGTTTTTTCTGAGTGAAATGGACATATCCCAATAAGATTTTTACCTTTTTGTTTTATGTCAATATAGCTTGAGACAACGTCAGAAATATTATTTTTATATTTTAATTCTCTTATAAATTCTTCTGATATACTCAAATATTTACCACATCCTAAAAAAATCTAAGAAGTATTTTTATTTATTATATCATATTTATCCAAAGTATGATATTTTTCTTCCAATATACTAAGATTTATTTTTTCTCCCAAGCATTCGCTGATTTTTTGCTCTACTAAACTAAAATTTTCTTTTTCTATATATGCAGTAATTTTTATTGATTCATCATAATCTATTTTTTGAATTTTTGAAAAATTAGAATTTAAAATATTTGAAATTTGTTTTATAAGGGAATAGGAGATATTAAGGGAAGTAGCTACGCATAATTTTTTAATTGTTATACTATTATTTTTAATACTTTCCTCAGCAGATTTCCTGTAAGCTCTTGAAAGTCCTCCTGCCCCGAGTAAAATTCCTCCGAAGTACCTTGTGACTACTATTAATATATCTTGTAAATCAAAATTTTTAATAGCTGTTAATATCTGAATTCCTGCTGTCCCTTGAGGTTCTGAATCATCGGAGTATTTTAATATTTTAGGTTTGTGGATACAGTATGCATATGTATTGTGCTTGGCGTCATTATATTTTGATTTAATTTTTTCAATATATTTCAAGGCTTGTTCTTGGGAATTTACGCTTATGCAGTGAGAAATAAATTTTGATTTTTTTTCAGTAAATTCGCTGTAAGATTCTTTCCCAATAGTTTTATATTCCGACATAATACATTTATACCTCCAAAAGCAGAAAATCACAGGCGACGCTTTAATGCGTCGCCTATTATGCGATTGTAGGATTAGTTACTACCTATTAAGATTTAGCAGTTTGTTTTAACTTTTGAGCGTTTTCAGAAAAACGTCTGTTAAATCTATCTACACGTCCGCCAGTATCGACTAATTTTTGTTTTCCAGTAAAAAACGGGTGACACTTTGAACATATATCAACATGGACATCCTCTCTTGTTGATTTTGTTTCTACTTCATTACCACAAGCACATCTGATTTTAGATGTATTATATTTTGGATGTATATCCTTTTTCACAAAATTGCACCTCTCATGATTTCTTAGTTAAAGACAATGTCTCATTTTACCATACATATCCTATGATTACAATACCAATTTTATTTATTATTGAAAATAGACATTATATCATAATATGTATCATCATTATTATTTTTAGAGTCAGATAAAGAATGACTTTGAGGCTTATAAATATTTCTATTTTCTTGTCTGCCAAATACGTTAGATTTGGAATTTGATCCAGAGGGGACAGGAATGTATGATTCTCTTGTTGCAAAACCAGTTGCAATGACAGTTACGCTGATTTCATCATCCATAGTTTCGTCAAACGCTGCTCCCCATATAATATTAGCGCTTTTATCTGCTTGTTCTGATATCATACTTGAAGCTGTTTCAATTTCATCAAGACCAATGTCAGGAGAAGAAGTTATATTTATTATTACGCCTTTTGCTCCATTAATAGCGGTTTCAAGTAATGGGCTAGATATTGCCATGTTAGCAGCCGTTTCAGCCTTATCTTTTCCGGATGCTCGTCCCATTCCCATATGAGCATATCCCGCATCTTTCATTACGGATGTAACATCGGCGAAATCCAGGTTTACAAGACCTGGAAGTAATATTAAGTCAGATATACTTTGTACACCTTGTCTTAATACGTCATCAGCAACTATAAAAGCATTCATAAGGGTAATTCTTTGTTGACTTGCATATTTAAGTCTTTCATTTGGAATTACAACTAATGAATCCACTTGTTCTCTAAGAGCTATAATACCGTTTTCAGCTTGCTCTAGACGTCTGCTTCCTTCGAATGAAAAAGGTTTTGTAACTATTCCTACGGTAAGTATTCCCATTTCCC